>DATISB010000081.1:0-1658 GCA_035469145.1 Pseudolabrys sp. | reverse complement strand
ATGGCCATGCGGATGCGGATAAACGCGGCCGCCGAGATGGTGCGCCATCATCTGCGCGCCGAGGCATATGCCGAGATACGGTTTCTTGTCACGCAGTGGCACGCCGATCCAGTCGATCTCGCGGCGCACGAACTCCTCGTTGTCGTTGGCGCTTTGCGGTCCGCCGAAAATCGCGGCGCCGGCGTGCTCGTCCATGGTCTCCGGCAGCGGATCGCCGAAACGCGGGCGCCGGATGTCGAGTGGATAGCCGAGCTTGCCCAGCACCTGGCCGACGCGGCCGGGCGAGGAATGCTCCTGGTGCAGGATGAGAAGGACCGGCTTCAGCATGGCGGTTCGGCGCCTAGAGCATGATCCCGAAAAGTGGAAACCGGTTTTCGGAAAAGATCATGCTCAAAATCGATTCTTGTGCGCGCACCGACTATGAGTAACGGCTTTGCCGGTGTTTGCAACATGGACGGCAGATGGCGGCTATGTGCGCGGCGCGCGCCTGTGCCGCGATTGCCGCGAATCCACGGTCGCCAGTAGCGCCCGCCGCGGGACAATGCGGATCAGGAAGGTGACCAGTTTGTTGGTGAGACCCGGGATGACCACGCGTTGCCCGCGCATCAGACCGCGGTAACCAAGCTCGGCCACCCGCTCGGGCGACTGGCTGAGGAAGTCGGGCGCCAGGGAGCCTTTGAGGCCGGCGCGCGCCGCGAATTCGGTCGGCACCGGACCCGGGCAGAGCACGGTCACCCGCACCCCGCGCAATTTAAGCTCGCTGTGCAGCGCCTCGCTGAACGACAGTACATAGGCCTTGGTGGCGTAATAGACCGCCATGCCCGGCCCGGGCAGGTAGCCGGCGACCGAGCCGACATTGAGCAAGCCGCCGCGCTGGCGCGCCAGGCTGTCGACAAAGGCGAGCGAAAGTTCAGTGAGCGACCGCACATTGACGTCGATCATCGCCAATTGTTCGTCGCGGTCGCGCGAACTGGCGTGCCCTATTAGTCCGAAGCCGGCATTATTGACCACGTATTGCGGCTCGGCTCCCTGCGCCGCAAGCGCCTCGCCGATCACGCGGGCGGCATCGTTGCGTTCCAGATCGGCGACGATCACCAGCGGCTTGCGCGCGCCTGTTGCGGCGATCTCATCGGCCAGCGCCCACAGCCGGTCCTCGCGCCGCGCCACCAGCGCCAGTTCGTGGCCGTTGCGCGCGAACACGCGCGCCAGCGCCACGCCGATGCCGGCCGAGGCGCCGGTGATCACGGTAATTGGCCGCAAGCCGCTCATTGCTTTGCGTTGCCCCCATCCACACGTGACGCCGAAGCCCGCTCGCGCAGCGCGATCCGCTCACGCTGCGAAATGCCGAGCAGCTCGGCCGCCCACCAGATCAAATTATCCTCGAATTCGGTGACGACCAAGCAATTTGCCACATCATTTAGACCATACGCGCGCGCGCCGTCTGGTCGAGCGAGCGGTTGAGCCGGGCGGTGAAGTGATAGAGATCAATCGCTTTCTGCTCGACCGCGGTGGTCGCGGCGACCAATTCGTCGGTCGTGGTATCGTCCAGATTAAAGCGCTGCTTGATCAAGGCATGCAGCTTGTCGCGCGCGGCATCCGAGACCGAGCCGTCGATGGCGGCCGAATGCACCAGCAGCGCGGCGGCGGCCAGGCGGTAA
>DATISB010000080.1:0-2582 GCA_035469145.1 Pseudolabrys sp. | reverse complement strand
ATCGGCTTTGTTGCCGTGCAGGCGCGCCATCCGCTCCCGAACGATCTCGGCGGCCAGCTGCCCGCGCTCCTGCGCGGCCGGGCCGGCATAGCTGACCCCGGCCTCGCCCTGGAAGCCGCCGTCGAAGCCGACCGTCACCTTTAGCGTGTCGGGCCGCTTGGTGCCGCTGGCGTTCGACACCTTGACGCGATTTTCGCCGACCACGGCAATTTCAACGCGGCTGAAATCGGCTGTCACATCGGGCGTCAGATAGCGCGTCGGATCGTGCACCTCATACAGCAATTGCTCCTTCACGGTCTGCGTGCTGACGCTGCCACCTGTCTTATCGAGCTTGGTGATGACCGCGCTGCCGTCGGATTGCACTTCGGCGATCGGATAGCCGCAGCGCGCGAGATCCGCGACATCCTTGACGCCGGGATCGGCGAAGTAGCCGCCGGTCACCTGCATGCCGCATTCCAGCAAGTGCCCCACCAGCGTGCCGGCGCCCATGCGCGACATGTCCATGACGTCCCATCCGAAGCAGTGCGCAAGCGGCGCCAGGAACATGGACGGATCGGCGAGCCGGCCGCCGATGATCACGTCGACGCCGGCGGCGAGCGCCGGTAGAATCGCGTCGGCGCCAAGATAGGCGTTCATGCCGACGATGGGCATGTCTACGTCGGCGAGCGTCCCCGGTTCGTCCATGAAGGGCTGGTCGGGCGGAACTAGGGCAGAGACATCGTCGCCCTCGATGCACGCCACTTTGAGGCCCTTAAGTCCGAGTTCGCGCGCGAGTGCGAGCGTGCGCTCGGTCGCCGCGCGCGGATTGGCCGCGCCCATATTGGTGATTATGAGTGTGCCGGCCTTGCTACAAGCGGGCAGCAGCGCCCGCATGCGCCGGTCGAGCAGCGAATTGTAGCCGCGCGCCGGATCGACCATGCGGTCCCGGTGGCCGAACGCCACCGTGCGCTCGCCTAGGCATTCTAGCACGATGGCGTCGAGTACGCCGCGCTCGACCAGATCGACGGCCGGCTCCAGCCGGTCGGCAGAGAAGCCCGCTCCGGTGCCGATACGGAAGGTTGGCGATGAACCGCTCATGACAAGCAGCCGCGCTCAGTCGCCTTTCAAATGCGCGATCCCGGGGAAGAACAGGTCGTCGATCGAGTCCGGCGCCTGCTTAATCGAACCGATCTTCGCCATGAATTGCGCTGTTGCGAAAACCTTCTCCGGCCTCAACGTAAAGACGTAATCCTTGTCTCCGATCATGGCGACGATATCGTCGACCGACGTCTTCGTGTCGTGGGCGACTTCGAGATAGAGCTTGGCGGCGGCGCGCTTGTCCTTGTTGACGGTATCGATCGCCTCGCCGAGCGCGTCGAATACCGCCTTATAGGCTTTCGGATTGGCGTCGCGAAATTTCGCGCTTGCCGTCAAAATGAGCGCGGTCGCCGGACCGCCCAGGATTTCGTAGCTGGTCGTAATCAGGTGCGCGCCCGGCACCTTGATCTCCTGTTCATAGAACGGCGAGGTCGAGAAGTGCGTATTCACGCCGGCGGTGTTGCCTAAAAAAGCCAGCGTCGCATCCGGGTGCGACAGCGATATCGTTAGCGGATCGAGCTTGCCGTATTCCTTCTCGCCGAAGGCATTGGCCGACGCCATCTGCAGCATGATCGCCTGGGTCGAAATCTTGACCGAGGGAACGGCGATCTTGTCCTTGACGGTGAAGTCCTTGATGGTTTTGACGTCGGGATCGCGGGTGACGAGGTAAAGCGGATAGGTCGTTAACGCGGCAACGCCTTTGATCTGGCCATGGGTTTTGTCCCACAGCGTGATCAACGACGGAGCGCCCTGCGACGCGAAGTGCAGCGCGCCCGAGATCAGGCCGTCGTTCATGACGCTGGGACCGGCGACCTTCGCCCATTTCACCGTGATGCCGGGAAGCCCCAGTTGTGTGGCGTGCTGTTCAACGAGGGCGGACTCCTCCATCACCATGAGCGGCAGAAAGCTCACGCCGTATTGCTGAGCGATAGTAATTTCACTCACCTCGGCGCGGACATTCGTTGTGGCCGCGGCCGCCAGTGCGGCGCAAAGCGCGATGATTGTCTGGCGAAAACGCATGGGTCCCCTCCCTGGGCAAGGCTTTTTATTATGAAACCAGCATTTTCCCTTGCGCGCCATCCCCCGATTCTGGCGCGCCAGGACAACGCCATTCGGGAGGCCAGGCATTCCCGCAGCGCATCATGCCGTCGCGTGGATGCGGCTAGTCGTGCGCGCCACCGCCATGTAATTTTGTGCCAATGTCCGAACCCGCCGCGCCACCACCCGCCTTGCATCCCTCGCTCGCCGAACTGTTCCTCGCCTTCGCGGGCGTGTCGATCTCCGCCTTCGGCGGCGCGCTGCCGTGGGCGCGGCGCATGATCGTCGAGCAGAAGCGCTGGATGACCACGGAGGAATTCAACGAGACCTTTGCGCTCTCGCAATTCCTGCCCGGTCCGAACGTGATCAATTTCTCGGTGGTGTTCGGTTCACGCTTCGGCGGTCCGGCCGGGGCGGCGGTGGCGCTGGCCGGGCTGCTCGGGCCACCGCTGATGATCGTCAGCGTG
>DATISB010000079.1:0-26245 GCA_035469145.1 Pseudolabrys sp. | reverse complement strand
AGCCGCTAGTTTTTCGAAGGATATTAATAGCTAGGGCCGCCGCGCGCGCGACATCCAGGTCGAGCGTTACGCCACGCTGGGCTTGACCAATGTCCGCACCAATGCGCAGGCGCACGGGCCGGTGCTGGAAGACATCGCGCGGCCGTGCGCGACGGGGAATAGAATTGCAAGATTCATGGCGCCAAATGCCCGCTAAAGACGCGGGGATTCAGGCGACATGCTATCGGGCTCTGCAATCGCGAAATTGGCACGCAAGGGTGCGCGCAACAAGGCGTCGCTGGTGCTGTTCGGCCGCGTCGTCGTTGCCACCATGACAGTAGTCTCCGGCCTGCTCGGTTTCCTCACCGGCATACGCCTGCAAAGCTCGAATTATGATCTTTACGCCTACGCCTCCGGCGTCGGCGCGCTGTTCGCCGCCTCCTGCGCATTCATCGCCTTCATGCTGATGCGCCAGCGCGCTCACACTGACAAAGTACGCGCGCTGGAGACGCGCATCGAGGAATTGTCCGAAGACACTTGGGAGCTGCGCGAAGTTGAAGTGAGCGCGCTCGCCGCGGCGCGCGACTTGGCGGAAACCGCCAACCGCGCCAAGTCACGCTTTCTGGCCACGGTCAGTCACGAATTCGCACACCGCTCAACGGCATTCTCGGCATGGCCGATCTACTGCTCGACACGCCGCTCACCCCCGAGCGACTGACCTACGCCAAGGCTCTTGCGTTCGCGCTTGTCCCGCTGGTCGAGGAAACCGTCGAGCTGCTGGCACCGCGCGCGAAGGCGAAAAACATTGAAATCGCGTCGTTCGTGGACGACCGGTTGCCGCGCAACGTCGTGGGCGATCCCGCACGCTTGCGTCAGGTGCTGCTCAATCTCGCCGGCAACGCCATGTTCACCGAACAGGGCGGCGTCGCGGTGGTCGTCGAGCCGGGCATGCGCGCAAACGACATCCGTTTCCTGGTGCGCGATACCGGCATCGGACTAGGGCCGCAAGATCAGGCGCGCGTGTTCCGCGATTTCGAGCAGGCCGACGGATCCTCCCCCCGCAAGTTCGCCGGTACTGGCTTGGGGCTGGCCATCTCCAAGCGCATCGTCGAGCGCATGGACGGCCGCATCGTGGTGGACAGCCAAGCCGGCAGCGGCGCCGTTTTCAGCTTCAGCGTGCCGCTGACGCCCGCGCCGGGCGACCACGCGCCGGAATTCACCGCGCCCGATCTCACCGGCAAGGCGACGCTGATCGTGGCCGCGGCGGAAATCCGCGCTGCTGGCGCGCCGGGTCGGGTGCTGGGGCGCCGAGACCAGCATCGTGGCCGACGAGGAAAGCGCCGTCGCGCTGCTGGCAACGCAGCATTGGGATACGCTCCTGGTCGATTATCCGCTGGCGCGCAGCATGATCGCCCTTGGGCGTCTTGCGCAGCACGATGCGACGCGTTGCATCGTGCTGATCCAGCCGACCGAGCGGCATGAACTGCCCGCGCTTAAAGAGCGCGGCTTTACCGGCTATCTCATCAAGCCGCTGCGTGCGGCCTCGCTCGCCGCGCGGCTCACCGCCGAAGATGCGTTCGAAGACATGTTTGAAGACTTGCCGGCGGAAATTTCTACTGCCGCGGGCTGGCGCTCACCGCCAATGCGCAGACCGAAGATCGCGACGCCTGTCTCGCCGCCGGCATGGACAGCTTGCTGGTGAAGCCGCTCGATCGCGAGCGGCTGCGCGAGGCGCTTGCGGCGGTGGCGGCCCGGCTTGCGGCCTGACCGCGGTTTTCCAATAGTGTCATAATTTTTTGTCCCACCCATGTTGTAGGGGATGTCGACGTTGGATCTTTGATTCGGTCTCTTTAGTTTCCGGCCAATCGCCACTTTCTCGCGTCGAAACGGAGCCAAATCCCCGTGGCAGGCCGCGACAGCCTCTATCCGCCGCGCAATCTGTTCGAGCGTTTCCGGCCGGCGCCCGCCGTCTCCAACCTGATTTTGGCGCTGCAAGCCTATGGTGCTTTGCAGTCCTGGACGGCGCGCGCGCAACGCCAGACCCAGAGCTTGGGACGTCTCGGCTCGCTGGAGGTGCGGCTGGCGCAGACCGCCGCCGAGGTGCGGCAGGCGCAGAAATTGCGCTATCGCATTTTCTACGAGGAGGGTCCCGCCATCGCCAATCCGGGCCGGCTTTTTGCGCGCCGCGACGTCGATTCCTATGACGCGATCCGCGATCATCTCTTGGTGCTCGATCATGCCGCGCGCGACGGCCTTAACGTCAACCGCCCGGCTGTGGTCGGCACCTATCGGCTGCTGCGCTAGCCCATAGCCGAGGAGTATGGCCGTTTCTACAGCACCGCCGAATTCGACATCGGCGGACTGACAGTGCGCCACGGCGATTTGCAATTCCTCGAGCTCGGCCGTTCCTGCGTGCTGGCGTCCTATCGCAACAAGCGTACGGTCGAGCTGCTGTGGCACGACATCGCGGGCTATCTGCGGCAAAACCTCACCGACGTCATGTTCGGCTGCGCCATACTCGACGGCACCGACCCGGGCAGCTGGCGATGCCGCTATCGTACCTGCAGCACTACGCGCGCGCCGGAAGCCTGGCGCGCTCGGGCACTGCCCGAGCGCTATGTCGAGATGACCCGGATATCGAAGGAAGAGATCGATCCAAAGGAAGCGCTGTGCGCACTGCCGCCGCTGATCAAGGGCTATCTGCGGCTCGGCGCTTATATCGGCGACGGGGCGGTGGTCGACCACGAGTTCGGCACCACCGGCGTGTTGATCGTGTTGCCGGTGTCGGCGATCAAGAAGCGCTACATCGAGCACTTCGCCGTGAGCCGGCAGGCCGCGTAGCTCACAACCTTCGCAGCGACACTTCCTCGACTTGGTGGCTCTCGACTTTCTTCAAGATGAGGTCGGAGCGCTGGCGCGTCGGAACGATATTCTCGTGCAGATTGACCAGGTTGATGCGCGTCCAGATCGACGACGCGGTCTCGATCGCTTCCGCATCGGACAAATTCGAATAGCGGTGGAAGTACGATTTCGGATCACGGAACGCCGTGCTGCGCAGCGTCAGAAATCGATCGACGTACCAGGACTTGAGCACGTCCTCGTCGGCGTCGAGATAGACCGAGAAATCGAAAAAGTCCGACACGAACGGGATCGCCTTGCCGTCCTTCGGCAACCGGCCGGTCTGCAGCACGTTCAAGCCTTCGACGATGAGGATGTCCGGCCGGTCCACCTCCACCCATTGGTTCGGCGTCACGTCGTAGATGAGATGCGAATAGACCGGCGCCCGCGCCGGCCGCCGACCGGCTTTCACGTCGGTGAGGAAGCGCAGCAGCGCCGGCAGGTCGTAGCTTTCCGGAAAGCCCTTCTTCTCCATCAAGCCTTCGCGCTCGAGGATCGCGTTCGGATAAAGAAAGCCGTCGGTGGTGATGAGATCGACCTTGGGCACGTTTGGCCAGCGCGCCAGCAAGGCCTGTAGCACGCGCGCGGTGGTGGATTTTCCCACCGCCACCGAGCCGGCGACGCCGATGATGAAGGGCATCTTCACATCCTCGGTGCCGAGGAAGCGTTCTTGCGCGCGGAACAGCCGCTGCGTCGCCGCCACATAGAGCGAGAGCAACCGCGACAGCGACAGGTAAATCTCCTCGACTTCCTTGATGTCGAGCCGGTCGTGCAGCGAGCGCAGGCGCGTGACCTCCTCCGAGGTCAGCGTCATCGGCGTGTCCTCGCGCAGACTCGCCCATTCTGCGCGCGAGAACGTGCGGTAGGGCGAAAGCGTTTCTTCGGTGCGCTGTTCCATCACGATTTCCGCGGCCGCGAAGCCTTTTCCTCGTGTCCGGTCCGCTTGGTGCGCTTGGCCAGTTCGGCTTCGACCTTGCCAAACGTAACGCCGCGCGCTTTCAGCACCACCAGAAGATGATAGAGAAGGTCGGCGGATTCCGCGATCAGCCGGCGCTTGTTTTCCTGCACGGCAGCCAGACCGGTTTCGAAGGCCTCTTCGTTGAGCTTCTTGGCGCAGTGGGCGACGCCCTTGTCGAGCAGCGCGCGGGTGTAGGAATCCTTCGCGCTCGCCTCGGCGCGTTCGTGCACCCGCTTTTCCAGATCAGCCAAAGTGAACTTACTCATGAGGCGCCCTTTGCGCCGTCCTTTATCACGGATCGAGCCGCACGGATAAGCCCGCTTTCGCCATGTAAAGCTTGGCTTGGCGCACGCTGTGCTCGCCGAAGTGGAAGATCGAGGCGGCCAGCACCGCGGTGGCATGGCCGTCGCGGATGCCCTCTACCATGTGATCGAGCGTGCCGACCCCGCCGGAGGCGATCACCGGCACCGGCACCGTGTCCGCCACCGCGCGGGTGAGCGCGATGTCGAAGCCGCGCCGGGTGCCGTCGCGGTCCATGGAGGTGAGCAGGATCTCGCCGGCGCCAAGCGCGACCACTTCCTTGGCGTAGCCGACCGCGTCGATGCCGGTCGGAATGCGCCCGCCGTGGGTGAAGATTTCCCAGCGCGCCTTCTCACCCGGCTTCGACACCTGCTTGGCGTCGATCGCTACCACGATGCACTGGTCGCCGAATTTCTCCGCCGCTTCCTTGACGAACGCGCGCCGGTTCACCGCCGCGGTGTTGATCGACACCTTGTCGGCGCCCGACGAGAGCAGCGCGCGGATATCCTCGATCGTGCGCACGCCGCCGCCGACCGTGAGCGGCATGAAGCAGGCTTCCGCCGTGCGCCGCACCACGTCGAGGATGATGCCGCGGTTCTCGTGGCTGGCGGTGATGTCGAGAAAGCAAAGCTCGTCGGCGCCGGCCGCGTCATAGGCAATCGCGGCTTCCACCGGATCGCCGGCGTCGCGCAGATTGACGAAATTGACGCCCTTGACCACGCGGCCATCTTTCACGTCGAGGCAGGGAATGACGCGAACTTTGAACATGGCTTACGCCACCGCCCGCGCGTCACGAATGAGCTTGAGCGCCTCCGCCGCGTCGAGTTGCCCGTCGTAAAGCGCGCGGCCGGCGATGGCGCCTTCCAGCTTGCGCGCGCGCGGCTCCAGCAGCGCCTTGATATCCTCGATGGAGGCGAGTCCGCCCGACGCGATCACCGGGATTGACACGGCATCGGCCAAGGCAATCGTGGCATCGAGATTGAGGCCCTTCAGCATGCCGTCGCGAGTCACGTCGGTGTAGATGATGGCGGCGACGCCGGCGTCCTCGAAACGGCGCGCGATCTCGAGCGCCGACAGTTCCGAAATTTCCGCCCAGCCCTGCACCGCCACCTTGCCATCGCGCGCGTCGAGCCCGACCGCGATCTTGCCGGGATATTTTTTTGCCGCGTCCTTCACCAGCGCGGGATTGCGTACCGCTGCGGTGCCGATGATCACGCGGTTGACGCCCTTATCCAGCCAAGCGTCGACCGTCGCCATGTCGCGGATGCCGCCGCCGAGTTGCACACTCAAGCCGACGGTTTCCAGAATCCGCTCGACCGCATCGCCGTTCATCGGCTTGCCGGCAAAGGCGCCGTCGAGGTCGACGACGTGCAGATGCCTAAATCCTTGTAGCTCGAAGGCCTGCGCCTGCGCCGCCGGATCGCGATGAAAAATGGTCGCGCGCGCCATGTCGCCCTGCTCTAGGCGCACGGCGAGGCCCTCCTTGAGGTCAATTGCGGGGAACAGGATCATGGCGTCCACTTCAAAAAATTCGCGATCAGCGCTAGGCCGAGGCGCTGGCTCTTCTCGGGATGGAATTGCGTGCCGACCATATTGTCGCGCCCGACGATGGCGGTGAGCGGGCCGCCGTAGTCGGCCTGCGCCACCAGATCGCCGCGTTGCGCCGGTTTAAGCTCGTAGGAGTGCACGAAATAAGCATGCAGCCCGTCCGGCCCGAGCGAAATATCCTCAAGCAAGGCGTGGGTTTTCAGCATGTTGAGCGTGTTCCAGCCCATGTGCGGAATCTTCAAATTCGCATCGCTCGGCGCGATGCGATCGACCTCGCCGGCGATCCAGCCCAAGCCGGGGGTGACCTGATATTCGCGCCCGCGCTCCGCCATCAACTGCATGCCGACGCAGATGCCGAAGAACGGCCGGCCCTGTTTGCGCACTGCGGCCTCAAGCGCGTCGATCATGCCGGGAATCGCGTCGAGCCCGCGCCGGCAATCGGCGAAGGCGCCGACGCCGGGCAGCACCACGCGGTCCGCACGCGCCACCTCATCGGGATCGCTCGTCACCAGAATCGGCTGATCGTGCCCGCTCTCGCGCGCCGCGCGTTCGAACGCCTTGGCCGCCGAATGCAAATTGCCAGAGCCGTAATCTACGATGGCGACGCTCATCGCCCGCTCCCCGGCTCGGGAAACAGGCCGATCACGTCGGACGGCGACGGCGTGCCGCGCCGCAATGGCACGGCGGAGCGCGGCTCCGGCGCGGCGGGTGGCGCTGGCGGCGCTTCCCGAGCGCGCTTGCACCACTCGGCATAGAAATGCCGTTCCGCCGCTTCGGTATCCTCGCCGACCACGAAGCCGAGCATCTTCCAGCCGCGCCGGCTCATTTTCCAACGCCGGATCGTCGCCACTTCGAAGCCGATCAGCAATGCGATCAGCAGCCCGACGAGGAATTGCACGGTCGACGATGCGCCGATCAGCAGCAAGCCGATGCCGAGCAGGATGCTGGCCGCGAGACAGATCGCGAACGCTAGCCACAGCCGGTACCGCAGCAGCCAGAACGGCGCCAGCACAAAGGCCCAGAAGTGGAATCCGTCACGCACGAACACGAAGCGTTCCGGAGCGTTTGCTGCTTCGCCCTTACGCGGAGGCGGTTGGTGCACGGTGAATGTGGGCATCTTTCACTCTCAACTATTCCGGTCATTCCGGGGCGCGAGCGAAGCTCGCGAACCCGGAATCCAGAGGCAAGCCGCCTCACCCGCCGAGCGAGCCCTTGGTGGACGGCACCTCGTCCTTGGCGCGCGGATCGATCGCCACCGCAGCGCGCATCGCGCGCGCCAGACCCTTGAAGCAGGACTCGGCAATATGGTGATCGTTCGTCCCATACAGCGTCTCGGCGTGCAGCGTGATGCCGGAATTCATCGTGAAGGCCTGGAACCATTCCTGCACCAGCTCTGTGTCGAACGAGCCGACCTTGTCGCGCACGAACTCGGCCTTGAACACCAGGAACGGCCGCCCGGATATATCGAGCGCGACGCGCGTCAACGCCTCGTCCATCGGTACATGGACATCGGCGTAACGAGTGATACCCTTCATGTCGCCGAGCGCCTGCTTCACGGCGGTCCCGATCGCGATGCCGACGTCCTCGGTGGTGTGGTGGTGATCGATGTGCAGATCGCCCTTGGCCTTGACTGTGATATCGATGCGCGAGTGCCGCGCCAGCAGGTCGAGCATGTGATCGAGGAAACCGATGCCGGTCACCACCGACGCACGGCCGACCCCGTCGAGATCAACCTCCACCTCGACCTCGGTTTCCTTGGTCTTGCGCTTCACGGCCGCTTTGCGCATGGCAACATCCTTAAGTCACGCGCCTTTTATCAGATTTTGAGGGATTCGCCACAGCCGTTGCCAACGGTTTGCAAAAACGCCGCACTATCCCTAAATGACCGTGATCGCGGGGGTATTGCGTATGGTATCTAACGAAATTCCGACAAGTCCAACTTGGCACGGCACCACCATCCTGACCGTCCGCAAGGGCGGCACCGTGGTCATTGGCGGCGACGGCCAGGTCTCGATCGGGCAAACCATCGTCAAATCCAATGCCAAGAAGGTGCGCAAGCTGGGCAAAGGTGACGTGATCGGCGGCTTCGCCGGCGCCACCGCTGACGCCTTCACGCTGTTCGAACGGCTGGAAACCAAGCTCGAGCAGTATCCCGGCCAATTGCTGCGCGCCGCGGTCGAGCTCGCCAAGGACTGGCGCACCGACCGCTATCTGCGCCGGCTGGAAGCCATGATGATCGTCGCCGACAAGCAGGTCTCGCTGGTCTTGACAGGCACCGGCGACGTGCTGGAACCGGAGGCGGGCGTCGTCGGCATCGGCTCTGGCGGCAATTACGCGCTGGCATCGGCGCGTGCGCTGCTCGACGGCCCGCTCGACGCCGAGGCGATTGTGCGCAAGTCGCTCGACATTGCCGCCGACATCTGCGTCTACACCAACCGCAACGTCACCATTGAATCATTGAAATCGTAAAAGAGTGCCCCGTTGACCGACTTCTCCCCGCGCGAAATCGTTTCCGAACTCGACCGCTTCATCGTTGGCCAGAACGACGCCAAACGCGCGGTAGCCATCGCGCTGCGCAACCGCTGGCGCCGGCTGCAGCTCGACGACAAATTGCGCGAAGAGGTGTTGCCGAAAAACATCCTGATGATCGGGCCGACCGGCGTCGGCAAGACCGAAATCTCGCGCCGGCTCGCGCGGCTGGCGGGCGCGCCGTTCCTCAAAGTGGAAGCCACCAAATTCACCGAGGTCGGCTATGTCGGCCGCGACGTCGAGCAGATCGTGCGCGACCTGGTGGAGATTTCCATCGCGCTCACCCGCGAGCGAAAACGCAAAGACGTGCAGGCTAAGGCGGAGCAAAACGCCGAGGAGCGCGTGGTCGATGCTCTGGTCGGCCCCGGCGCTGGCGCCGCCACGCGCGAAAGCTTCCGCAAACGCCTGCGCGCCGGCGAGCTCAACAACAAGGAAATCGAGATCGAGGTGCAGTCGGGCAGCGGCGGCATGCCGATGTTCGAAATTCCCGGTATGCCGGGCGCGCAGATGGGCGCCATCAATCTCGGCGATATTTTCGGCAAGCTCGGCGGCGGGCGCGCCAAGACAAGGCGTGTCACCGTGCAGGATTCGCACGCCATCCTAATCAACGAGGAATCCGACAAGTTGCTCGACAATGAGCAGCTCGTGCAGGAATCGGTCAAGGCGGTGGAGCAGAACGGCATCGTGTTCCTGGACGAGATTGACAAGATCGCCGGACGCGAGGGCCGCATGGGCGCCGACGTGTCGCGCGAAGGCGTGCAGCGCGACCTGCTGCCGCTAATCGAAGGCACCACCGTCAACACCAAGCACGGGCCGGTGAAGACCGACCACGTGCTGTTCATCGCCTCGGGCGCGTTCCACATTTCCAAGCCGTCCGACCTGTTGCCCGAACTGCAAGGCCGGCTGCCGATCCGCGTCGAGTTGAAAGCGCTCAGCCGCGACGATCTCCGCCGCATCCTCACCGAGCCGGAAGCGTCATTGATCAAACAATACGTGGCGCTGCTGAAGACCGAAGGCGTGACGCTGGAATTCACCGAAGATTCCATCGACGCCATTGCCGATATCGCGGTGGCGGTGAATTCCTCGATCGAGAATATCGGCGCACGCCGCCTGCAAACCGTGATGGAACGCGTACTCGATGAAATCTCGTTCGCCGCCACCGACCGCTCCGGCGAGACGGTGAAGATCGATGCAGCTTACGTGGAAAAGCATATCGGCGATCTCGCCAAGAACGCGGATCTGAGCCGGTTTATTCTTTAGCGGCGGCGCTATTTCTTGGCCGTCATGCAATCCATGACGTATTTCGAGCGCTCGTCCAACTTGACGTTCTGATCCGCCGCCTGCTTTTCGCACGCACGCATTTTTTTGCGCCTCGGCGGACGACATCATTCTTTGCGGCCGGTTCCGTGTACGGTTGCGCGCAGGCCGCGCCCACCCCTAAGCCCAATGTCACCGCTCTAAGCAACACGATCACGTGCGGCATGACGGGTCCTCCTGAGGGCCTCACGCAAGGGTCGCGCATTTTGCGCCGCCCGCGCAATGGTCAGCCGCGCGCGCGCCGCAGGCGCACATAAAGCGCGCCCTCGCCGCCGTGGGTTGCGTGCGCGTCCTCGAAACCGAGCACCAATGAGCGGAATTCCGGCAGGCCCAGCCACAGCGGCACTTGGCGGCGCAGCACGCCGCGTTCGCGGTCGCCCTCTTCCCGCATTCCCTTGCCGGTGATCACCAGCACCAGCCGGGCATCGCGCGCGTGCGCGTTGCGCAGGAACCGCAATAACGCGCCATGCGCCTCGCTTTGCGTCAGCCCATGCAGGTCGAGGCGGGCATCGATCGCCTGCTTGCCACGTGCGACGCCGCGCTTCATGCGGCGGCCAAGGGGCGCAAGGGGTGGAGCAAGCGGCGGCGAAGCTTTCTTAGGTCCAGCCGGACGCGGCGGCTTGACGGCACCCGGCGTCGCCTCGGCATCCACGTCAGGCGTGAGGTGCGCCGTCGCGCGCAGCGGCGCGATTGCCTTGGTGACGGTCGTCCACAGCACGCGCTCCTCGTAGGAGAGAACGCGAGGCCGGTCGCCGTCGCGCGCGCTCATGGCTTCGGCTTGTGCAGCGCCGCCGTTGTCGCCGCCTGCGCGGGCGCATTATCCGCGATAATGTCCTTCGGCCGCGGCCTCGGCAGCGGCACATTGATCTTCTCCGGCGCGGCTCCGTTCACCGACACGTCCTTCGGCACCAGCATGACGAATTTGCCGAACTGCTTGATGCGGCCGGCGATGTGGGGGATATCCTCGCCGTGGCCAAAATAGATATCGGCGCGCGCCGCCCCGCGAATGGCGGAGCCGGTATCCTGCGCGAACATCAGATGCTGGAAGGTGTCCTGCGGGAGGTCGCTAGTGATCGGAAATTTGGCATCGATCCAGATTGGCGTGCCGTAGACGTGGATCGAGGGATCGACCGCAATCGAGCGCCAAGGTGTCAACGGGATGCCCTGCGCGCCGACGCATTCGTCCGTCGGACCGAGCTGCGTCTCGGAAAAGAACACGAAGGAGCGGTTTTTCTCACGCAGCGCCTTGCCCTCGTCCGGATTGACTTCCATGAATTCCCGGATCTTGTCCATCGACATTTCTTCAGGCGTGTAGACCCCTTGGTCGATCAAAAGCCGGCCAACCGGCGTGTATGGCTTGCCGTTGCTGGCGATGTAATTAAGCCGCAGCAATTCACCGCCATCGAGCTTGACGCGCGTGGAGCCCTGGATCTGCGCGAAGAAGGCATCGACGGGGCTTTTAATCCAGCAAATCTCCAGTCCCTTGCCGGCCAGCGCGCCGCGCTCGATTTCAGTGCGGTCGTATTGCGAGAACGCCCTGCTCTTCTTGCCCGCGAGTTTTGCCGGCACCCGGTAGAGCGGGACGTTGTAGTCCTCGGTCTTGACGCGCGAGCCCGCGACTTCGGCCTCGTAATAGCCGGTGTAAAAGCCGTCGGCGCCAGTGTAATAGCCGTAGGTGTGAACGGCCGGCAATATGCGCACCGGCTTGAAATTGTCCTCGAAGAACTTGCGCGCTTGCGCGCGATCGACCGTGCCGCCGGCGGCGAGCGTGGCCGCTTTCTCGCAAGCATTGTACAGTCCGCCATAGACCGGCCGCGCCGCGCGCATCGCCTTGCTGCCTTGCAAGATCGCGCTGCAACTTTTCAGAAACGCCGCGAAGGCTAAGGCGTGGTCGTCGTCCTGCCAGCCGTCCATCTTAGCGAAAGCGAGCGGCTCGACCTGCGCGTTGCGAAATTTCATCTCGTGCGCTGCCGCCGGCCGACCCGCTGCCGCGATCAAACACAACGCCAAGCTAGATGACAGCAGGCCGGCGCCGATCCGCGAGTGAGGTGGTAACGCCGCCATGCGCTCATTGCCCGGCTTCGGTAGCGACCAGCTTCCAGTTCGGATCGCGCGACGATAGATCGCGGGCGAATGTCCAGACGTCGGTGACGTCGATCACCTTCTCGGCATTGCCATCGATCACGTTGCCGTCCTTGTCGCGCGTTGCCGACACCAGCTTGGAGTGGAAGCGCACGGTCAACTGCGCGGTGCGCCCGCGCAACTCGGCGGCGGTGATCTCGGCGTTGTCGATGGAGACGAAACGGCTCTCCACCGTCTCGCCGCGCTTCTCGCGCTCGGTGATGGCGGTCTCGAAGCCGTCATAGACTTCGCGCGACAGCAAATTCTTCAGCGTGCGGCGATCGCCTTCGGCGAAGGCGTTGACGATCATCTCATAGGCCGCGCGCGCGCCGGTGAGAAAATGCTTGTGATCGAAATTGGCGTCGGCGGCGACGATCGCATCGAGCCCGGTAGCGAGCACGGAGCCAGCTTCGGCGACGCCCTTCCAGCGCTCGCCTGGCGCGACCGGTTCGGCCGGCTTCACCGCGACCGCTTCCGGTGTGTGATTGGGCAGGGCGACGACTTTCTCGGTCGTCGGCCGCGCCGGCTCGCGCGCCGCGTAAGGGTCGTAAGGCGGCCGCTCCCGACCGGTACGCTGGCCAAGTACGCTGCGCAGGCGCAGGAAGATGAATACCGCCAGCGCCAGGAATATGATGGTGTAGATGTCGAACACGTCTCGCATGCTTTCAGTAACCGTAACGGCAGATCGGCCCGCGGCCCTTAAGCCAGATTGGCGGGGTGGTGGCCGGGTTCACCGTTACTATCTATGCCGGCGTCGGCGCCAATCCATAGGATCTGCGCCGGTATTTCGGCGCAATTGTGCTTCGCTGACAAAGCTTAAACGATCGGGACGCCTACGCCAACCTCGAGTATCCAGAGAAACACCTATGAATGTGGCAAAATGGCTGCTGCTAGCACTGCTGGCGCTGCCCATCCTGGAACTGGCGGTGTTCATCGCGGTAGCGGGATCAATCGGCTTTCTGTGGGCGCTGTTGATGCTGGCAGCGACCTCATTGGCCGGTGCCATAGTGCTGCGCCATGCCGGCGGCAACCACATCGCCCGCGTGCGCGTCGCCATGGGCGAAGGCGGCTTCACCGCCCTGCAGGCCGACAGCGCCGGCACCCTCACCCTGCTGGCTGGAATTCTCCTGCTAATTCCAGGGTTTATAATGGATGTCCTGGGCCTTTTGCTGCTGCTCGCGCCGCTGCGGCGGGCCCTCGGCATGCTGCTCGGGCTAAAGCCGGCGCCCGCGCGCGCCGATGGCGTGGTCGATCTCGCGCCCGAGCAGTGGCATCAGGTGCCCGACGCCGCGCTGACCGATCGGCGTGAGAACGAGAGAAAGCACTGATCCTCGCGCATCCTTGTTCCCTCCAAGACGCCGTGTTAGCCAACCGCCACTTCAATTCATTTGTGACGTTCAGGAGTTTTCATGTCCACGACCAATGGCGGCCCGGCACCGGCCGCGAACCCGCAGCCGCAACTCAACGTGGTGGCGCAATACATCAAGGATTTTTCGTTCGAGAACCCGAACGCGCCGCAGTCGCTGGCGGTTGGAACGGCGCCGCCACAGATCGGCATTCAGATCAATGTCAACGCCAAGCCGCTGGCAGAAAACGACATCGAGGTGACGCTCAAACTGGACGGCAAGGCGGAGACCAACGGCAATTTGATGTTCCGTTTCGAGCTGGATTTCGCCGGCGTGTTCCGCATCCAGAACGTCCCGCAGGAAAGCATGAACGCCATGGTGCTGATCGAATGCCCGCGCCTGCTGTTCCCGTTCGCGCGCGAGATCATCGCCACCGCCGTGCGCAATGGCGGCTTCCCGCCGCTGCTGCTCGATCCGGTGGATTTCGTCGGCCTCTATCGCAACAAGATGAGCGAGATGCAGGTGGCCGGCGTGCCGGCGCCGCAGCAGAGCTGAGCCATCAGGCGCCGTCAGGCAGGTAATCCTGCCACACGGCATTCGCCCCCAATGTCGCGACGAATTTGCGGTGCGTCGCGCGGTCGGCCTCGCTGACGCGCGGCGCCAACGCCACGTCGCGCTCGCGGGCGACCACGACGCCGTCGCGGCCCTGGCCGCGCCGCGCGCCGCTCTCGGCGAGGCCGAGCTGCGCCTGGCGCGCGCCGATCAGCTCCAGATAGACCTCAGCTAGAATTTCGGCGTCGAGCAGCGCGCCGTGCTTGCTGCGCCGCGAATTGTCGATGCCGTAGCGTGCGCACAGATCGTCGAGCCGGTTCGGCCCGGCCGGATGCTTGCGGCGCGCCAGCAGCAGCGTATCGACCAGCCGCTCGCGCGCGATCGGCGGACGCTCGACGCGCTTGAGCTCGGCAATGAGGAAGCCGTGGTCGAAGCCGGCATTGTGGATCACCAGCGGCGCTTCGCCGATGAAGCTGAGGAAATCGTCGGCGATGTCGGCGAAAAGCGGCTTGTCCTTGAGGAACTCGGTCGCCAGCCCGTGGATGGCGAAGGCCTCGGCCGGCACCTCGCGCTCCGGGTTGAGATAGCTGTGGAACGTCGCGCCGGTCGGAATCCGGTTGAGCAGCTCGATGCAGCCGACCTCGACCAGGCGGTGACCCTGCAGGGGATCGAGGCCGGTGGTTTCGGTATCGAGGACGATTTCGCGCATAGTCACCTTTCAGTCATTTCGGGGCGCGTGCGCAGCGAGCGAACCCGGAATCCATACTCCGCAGCGCTGAGGTTATGGATTCGGGGCCCGGCTCTGCGGGCCGTCCTGGAATGATGGCGAATCAAGTTCGCCGCCGGTTCGGCATCTTAACGACCGCCTTGAGAATATCACGCACCTGGGCGCGCGCGGCGTCAAAACCTTTCGATGTATCTACCACGAAATCGGCGCGGGCGCGCTTTTCCTCGTCCGGCATCTGCTTGGCGAGGAGGGCGGCGAGTTTGCCCTCGCTCATGCCGGGGCGCTCGAAGGCGCGCGTGCGCTGCACGTCGGCCGGCGCCGATACTACCACCACCGCGTCGCAGCGCGCGTCGCCCCCGGTCTCGAACAGCAGCGGGACATCGAGCACTGCCACTGGAGCGCCGTTGCGCTCGGCTTCCGCCAGAAACCGCGTCGAGGCGGCGCCCACCAGCGGATGCACGATTTGCTCCAATCGCTCGATGGCGGCGTCATCGCCAAGCACGCGCTTGCCGAGTATTTCGCGGTCGACCTTGCCGTTTTTGGTCGTACCAGGGAAGGCAGCCTCGATTTGCGGCGTGGCCTCGCCGTCATAAAGCCGATGCACGACGGCATCGGCATCGTGCACGGGCACGCCTTCCTCGACGAACATCTTCGCCGTGGCGGATTTTCCCATGCCGAGCGAGCCAGTCAGGCCGAGGATAAACATAAGATGTCAGCCATCCACAAAGCCGTTCTGCCGCAGATAGGCCAGCAGCGGCAACAGCGGCAGGCCGAGAATGGTGAAATAGTCGCCCTCGACGCGCTCGAACAGATGAATGCCGATACCTTCGAGCTGATAGCCGCCGACGCTCGTCAAAGCGGCGTCCCCAGCCATGTCGAGATAATCCTCAAGAAAACGGTCGGAAATATTGCGCATGGTCAGCCGCGCGCTGTCGACGCAATCGAACAACACGGCGCCGTTGCGCACCAGCGCCAGCGCGGAATGCAGCTCGTGCGTCCGCCCGCGCAGGCTGCGCAGCTGCTCGGCCGCCGCGGCGCGGTTGGCTGGCTTGCTGAAGCGTTTCGCTCCGCGCACCAGCGTCTGGTCGGCGCCCAGCACCAGCCGGCCGGGCACCGCGCCCGCCACCGCGCTGGCCTTGGCACGCGCGAGCAAGCGTGCCGTCGCAGCCGCATCGGTGGTGCCGGCTTTGGCTTCGACCGCGCGTTCGTCGATCTGCGCCGACCTGATCTCGAAGCGCAGGCCGATCGCCGCCAGCATCTTGCCGCGCACGTCGCTTTTCGATGCGAGCACCAGCGGTTGCGAGCTGAGCCAGAGCGCCATGATTCACCTTTTTTGGCACGTGATCTTATCCGAAAACCGGTTCCCACTTTTCGGGATCACGCGCTACGTCACCGGTTGGCGGCGGCGTTCGCTCAACAACTTCATCACCGCGGCGGCGGTTTCCTCGATCGATCGGCGCGTCACGTCGATGACGGGCCAGCTGTATTTGGCGCAGAGCCGACGCGAAAACGCCACCTCCTCGGCTACCGCAGCCTTGTCGATATAGCGATCGTCGTCGCGATGCGCTTTTAAACTCAACAACCGGTTCTCCCGGATCTGCACGATGCGTTCGGGACTGGCATAGAGCCCGACCACTAGCGGCCGCGTCAGCTTCTCCACCGCGGGCGCCAGCGGCACGCCCGGCACCAGCGGCACGTTGCCGGTCTTGACGCCGCGATTGGCGAGATAGATCGAGGTCGGCGTTTTCGACGTGCGCGAGACGCCGACCAGCACCACGTCGGCGTCCTGCAGCCCTTCCACGTGCTGGCCGTCATCATGAAACATCGTGTAGTTGAGCGCGTCGATGCGCTGGAAATATTCCGCGTTGAGCACGTGCTGGGCGCCGACGCGGTGAATGGTCTCGGCGCCGAGATAGGACTGGAACAGGCGCAGCACCGGCCCCAGCACCGACATGCAAGGCAGCGCGAGGTCGCGGCATTTATTTTCCAGCAACTGAATGAGGTCTTCCTCGAGCAGCGTGTACAGCACCAGGCCCGGCGATTCCGTTATTTCGGCCAGCGCATTGTCAAGCTGCTTCTTGGAGCGCACCATCGGGTAAAGATGCTCGACCGGCGACACGTTGGCATATTGCGCCGCAGCGGCGCGCGCCACCGTGATCAAGGTCTCGCCGGTGGCGTCAGAAACCAGATGGAGATGGAAATAACCGGTGTCGGGCATCTGTATAGCTGCAGGACCGCGTGTGGATAGAGCGGGAGAAGGCCACGGCTTTCCCCGCCACGCAAGCTCACACTAGCAATGAGTTCATTTTCCATCCACACGGCTGGACGCGGGAGGACCACGGTACGCCAACGTGGTTTCGATACGCGGATGTGGACAGTGGCCTGGGGATGGACAGGGATAATGCGTCAAATGCCAACATAACCCCCTACGTTTCGGTGGATGACATTATGCCGGATTAGACCCCAATTCTGAATCCAACCCTGCCATGCAGTGGACAGACTGTTGATCGGAAGGCATGAGTCCAATCCACCGTCCAGTAAGCACTACAAAGAGACTTATAAGAGTCTTTATGGAAGAAGTCGGCAAAACTGATGGTCTGGGGATAAAGCCGCTGCTGCGTGTGCTCGGTAGGCAGCGCGAGGCCGTGCCGCCAGTCTGGATGATGCGGCAGGCGGGGCGGTATTTGCCGGAATATCGTGCAGTGCGGGAGAAAGCGGGGGGCTTTCTCAATCTCTGTTTTAATCCGGAATTGGCGGCGGAAGTCACGCTACAACCGGTGCGGCGGTTCGGGTTCGACGCCGCGATCCTATTTTCCGACATCCTGGTGATACCGCTCGCGCTCGGGCGCAAACTCTGGTTCGTTGAAGGCGAAGGACCGCGGCTTGAGCCGTTGGCGGATGCGAAAGCATCGATGTCGCTACGCCAAGAAGCGGACCAAAAGCTGCTAGCGCCGATCTATGAAACTGTGATGCGCGTGAAAGACGAACTTGGGCGTGAAACGACACTGATTGGTTTTTGCGGCGCGCCGTGGACCGTTGCGACTTATATGGTCGCCGGCCAAGGCACGCCCGATCAGGCGCCGGCGAAAAACCTGGCAGCGCGCGCGCCTGAGGTTTTTCAATATATTATTGATTGCCTGGTCGATGCTTCCGTCGATTATCTTAGCAACCAATTGGAAGCCGGTGCCGATGTGGTGCAAATATTCGATACCTGGGCGGGGTCGTTGCCGCCGCAGGATTTCGAGCGCTGGTGCGTACAGCCGACGAAACGCTTGATTGTAAAACTACGCGCGAGGCGCCCCGGCACGAAAGTGATCGGATTTCCGCGCGGAGCGGGCAAGAACATTCCGTCTTATGTGGATGAAACCGGCGTCGATGCGGTCAGCCTGGAGTGCGGGATTGACCGAAGTTTTGCCCGCGAGCAAATCCAAAGCCGCGTGCCAGTGCAGGGCAATGTCGATCCGTTGATCTTGCGCAAAGGCGGCGGCGCGCTCGATCGGGAAGTCGACGACGTGCTAAACACTTTTTCCAGCGGCCCGTTCATCTTCAATCTCGGCCACGGCATACTGCCTGACACGCCGATCGCCCACGTCGAGCAAATGCTCAAGCGCGTGCGGGGGCGGTGAGGAACATTGATGTACCTCACCCTCAAAGCCCTCCACATCATCGCAGTCATCTCGTGGATGGCCGGCATGCTCTATCTGCCGCGGCTCTTCGTCTACCATGCCAATGTGGTCGCCGGCTCCGAGCAGTCGGAAACCTTCAAGGTGATGGAGCGCCGGCTGCTCAAGGCCATTATCAACCCGGCCATGATCGCGGCCTGGCTGCTCGGGGCATGGCTGGCCTGGAGCGGCGGCTGGCTGACCGCGCCGTGGTTTTACGGCAAACTCGCGCTGGTGCTCGCACTGTCCGGCTTACATGGCTACCTAGCCGGTATCGTCAAGCAATTCGCCGCCGACAACAACCGGCACAGTCAAAAATACTATCGTATTATCAATGAGATACCGACAGTTCTGATGATCGCGATCGTGTTGCTGGCGGTGGTCAAGCCGTTCTAACCAAAGCGTAAATTAATGCCCAGGCGCGCGGCGCACTTGCGAAAGTGCGCTTTTCCGCTTATGTTGTACATTCCCACCGAACGCAGGCGGATGCGAGTGGCGTTCCGGCTCCCACTGTTTGGGCCGGTCGCAGCATCGGGTTCCGGGCACTTTTCCAAAACCACCGCGTTACCCCAGACCTGCGATCTCTCTCTCCTCAAGTCGACCGGCAATCCCCGAGTCTTTGCATTTTTCAAGACTCCACCGGTCACTCTCCCAAGGATAAATGCCCCCCATGCGGGAAATGAAACTCCAAGAACTCAAGTCCAAAACGCCAGCCGAGCTGGTGCAATTCGCCGAAGAAAATAAAGTCGAAAACGCCAGCACCATGCGCAAGCAGGAGCTTTTGTTCGCGATCCTCAAGCAGCTCGCGACGCAGGAGATCGACATCATCGGCGAAGGCGTCGTCGAGGTTCTCTCCGACGGCTTCGGCTTTCTGCGCTCGCCGGAATCGAATTACCTGTCCGGCCCCGACGACATCTACGTCTCGCCCAGCCAGATCCGCCGCTTCGGCCTGCGCACTGGCGACACCGTCGACGGCCACATTCGTTCGCCGAAAGAAGGCGAGCGCTATTTCGCCCTGCTCAAGGTCAACACGCTGAATTTCGAAGACCCCGAGAAGGCCAAACACAAAGTCAACTTCGACAACCTGACGCCGCTCTATCCCGACGAACGGTTGAAGATGGAGCATGAGGATCCGACCAAGAAGGATCTCTCGGCCCGCGTTATCGACATCGTGGCGCCGATCGGCAAAGGCCAGCGCGCGCTGATCGTGTCGCCGCCGCGCACCGGCAAGACCGTGCTGCTGCAGAACATCGCGCATGCCATCACTGCCAATCATCCCGAGGTGTTTCTCATCGTGCTGCTGATCGACGAGCGGCCGGAGGAAGTCACCGATATGCAGCGCTCGGTCAAGGGCGAGGTGATTTCCTCGACCTTCGACGAGCCGGCCTCGCGCCACGTGCAGGTTGCCGAAATGGTGATCGAGAAAGCCAAACGCTTGGTCGAACACGGCCGCGACGTGGTGATCCTGCTCGACTCGATCACCCGCTTAGGGCGCGCCTACAACACCGTGGTGCCATCATCCGGCAAGGTGCTCACTGGCGGCGTTGACGCCAACGCGTTGCAGCGGCCAAAGCGCTTCTTCGGCGCCGCGCGCAACATCGAGGAAGGCGGTTCGCTCACCATCATCGCCACCGCGCTGATCGATACCGGCAGCCGAATGGACGAAGTCATCTTCGAAGAGTTCAAGGGTACCGGCAATTCCGAGCTCATCCTCGACCGCAAGGTGGCCGACAAGCGCACCTTCCCGGCCATGGACATCACGCGCTCCGGCACCCGCAAGGAAGAACTGCTCACCGACCCGGCCGTGCTCAAGAAGATGTATGTGCTGCGCCGGATTTTGAATCCGATGGGCACCATGGACGCCATTGACTTCCTGCTCGACAAGCTGCGCAACACCAAGAACAACGCGGAATTCTTCGAGTCGATGAATACGTGACCTTATCCCTCCCCCGCAGGAAGGGATTAAGAAGCCCGCATCATCGCGACGGCTTCTGCGATTCTGTCAGGGTCGCTCACCGGCAGCGAACACCTCTCCCCGACGCAAACGAAGGCCGCGCTGGTTGATGCGGCCTTTAATTTTTCCTGCGCCGGATGCGCGGCCGGCAGGTCGGCGGCGGAGCCTGCGCGCAGCACGACGCGGTCGAGGAACGGTAATTTCAGTGCGGCTTGCGCAAAGCGGTCCGCCTGCGGGCCCGTCAGCACGATCTCGGCGCCACGCAAGCGCAAGTCGAGCGCATTGAGCAGCGCCATGTGGCCGAATAGATTGCGCTCGGCCGCCGACAGGATGCCCTCGATCAGCCGGTCGGCCTTTGCGCGCCAGGCGTCGTCGCCCGCGAGCATCGCCAGCCTCACCAGGTTCTGCGCGGCCACAGCATTCGGATTGGGCGTGGCGTCGTCGACAGTGGAATGCGGGCGCAGCAGCAGGTCGGAGGCGTCGTCGGCGGACAAATAATAGCCGCCAGTGTCGGGGTCGGCGTAATGGGCGTCGAAGGAGCGTTGCCAAATCAGTGCCCGCTCGAGATAGGCCCGCTCGCCGGTCGTTTCATGCAGCGCCAGCGCGGCGCGGATCATGGCGGCGAAGTCGGACGCCAGGCCGGGAAACAGCAATTTACCGGCGCGCCAGGAGTGTCCGAGACGCTTGCCCTTCGTCATGCTGCGCGCGATGAAATTGAAGGCGCGGGCGGCCATGTCGATCCAGCTCGGCTCGTCCAGGATGATCCCGGCATTGACCAGGGCTGCGATCATCAGCCCGTTCCAGTCCGCCAACACCTTGTCGTCGAGTCCGGGTCGAACCCTTATCTCCCGAAGTTTTAACAGCTTATCGCGCAACATGGAAAATCGTGTTGTATCGTCTTTGCTGCGCTGAGATTCTGCCCCAGTTTGGCTGATCTCACCCATGCTGCGCGGTAAGTGCTTGAGTTGATTGAGAATATTATGACCCTCGAAGTTACCCCCGGCGGTCACGTCATATTGCGCTGCAAAATCGGCGGCATCCGGGCCCAAGGCCTGTTTGATTTCGGCCAGCGACCAGACATAGAACTTGCCCTCCTCGCCCTCCGAATCGGCATCGAGCGAAGCGGCGAAAGCGCCCTCGCCCGTGGTCATTTCGCGCTTGAGCCAGCCCACCGTCTCGCGCGCGCGCTGTCGGAATAACTCCTTGCCGCTGCGTTGCCAGGCCAGCGCCAGCAGCTCCAGGAGCTGCGCATTGTCGTAGAGCATCTTCTCGAAATGCGGCACCAGCCAGCGCTCGTCGACCGAATAGCGCGAGAAGCCACCGCCGAGATGGTCGTAGATGCCGCCCTCGCACATGCGATCCAGCGAATGCTCGATCGTCTCGCAGAAGCGCGCATCGCCGGTGCGTGAGCCGGCACGCCAGAGCATCTCCAGAATCGCCGGTTGCGGAAACTTGGGCGCTCCGCGCAAGCCACCATTGACGGGATCGAACATATTGCCGACCTGAGCCGCCGCCGCGTCGAGCTCGCTCACACCAATCGTGACTTTCCCCGCCGGCCGCGCCTTGTCGGCCAGCCGAGTCAGCAACGACACGCGGTTCTGCTCGATCTTTTGCGGCTCCTCGCGGAACAGCCGCGCCACCTCGTGCAGAATATCGGTGAAGGCCGGTCGCCCGTAGCGGCTCTCTTTCGGAAAATAAGTGCCGCCCCACACCGGCTCAGCCTGTGGCGTGAGAAACATGGTCAACGGCCAGCCGCCCTGCTCGCCCAAGAGATGCAGTGCGTTCATGTAGATCTGGTCGATGTCCGGCCGCTCCTCGCGGTCGACCTTGATGTTTACGAACAGCTCGTTCATCACGCGCGCGGTTGCCGCGTCCTCGAACGACTCGTCCGCCATCACGTGGCACCAGTGGCAGGCGGCATAGCCGACCGAGAGCAGGATCGGCCGGTTGCTCCGCTTAGCCTCGGCCAAAGCCTGCGGCCCCCACTGCCACCAGTCCACCGGATTGTGCTTGTGCTGCAGCAGATAGGGCGAGGTCGCGGCGGCCAGGCGGTTTTCGTGCGTGGTTATTTGCGGCGAGGACATCGGCGCAGCTTAGCGCGGATTATGCGCCGGACAAATTGGCCGTCGGTCTAACTATCACGCCGCGCGGACATGGCGCAGAAACTTGTCGACCTGGCGCTGCAGGATGGTCGCCTGATCGATCAGACGTTTGGCGCCCGCCAGCGCCTGCCCCGAGGCATCGTCGTTCTCGCGCGTCTTTTGATCCAATTCCACGATATTGTTGGCGACGATGCGGGAGCGGTCCGCGGCCTGCTGCGCATTCTTGGAGATTTCCTGGGTCGCGGCCGCCTGCTGGCCGACCTCCGACGCCATCTCCATGGTTCCTTCGCCGAGATGACCGACCGCGCTGATGACCTGTTCCATGATGCCGACGACGGCGCCGCACGAGGCGTTCACGGCCGTTATTATTTTATTGATTTCCTCGGTTGCTTTCGCCGTCTGCTGCGCCAGCGATTTGACCTCGGCGGCGACCACGGCAAAGCCTTTGCCGGCGGTGCCCGCGCGCGCCGCCTCGTTCGTCGCATTGAGCGCCAGCAGGTTGGTCTGCTGGGCGATCGCCTGAATGAGGCCGGTGATGGGAACGATTTGACTGACGGCGACGAGCAGTCGCTGGACGTTGGCGCTGGCGTTGGCCGATTCCGCCACGGTCTTGTTGGTCAGTTCCCTGGCGTTGTGCGTTTGCGCCGCCAGCTGCTCGATCGATTTCACCAGCTTCGGCGGCGTCCGCCACGGAATTCGGAAGGTAAATTGATCGGCGCAGCCCCCGACCCGGGCGTGCGTTCCCAGTTGCAGCAGGACGGTCTTCCGGAGTGATCGCTAGTCTTGTGGCGGCGATCTGGTCATGCCGCGCAATGACGCGCCCTCTGTTGTCATTCCGGGACGGCGCGATAGCGGCGGACACGGAATCCATATTCTGCAGCCCTGGGGTTATGGATTCCGGGTTCGCTCGCGTTGCCAGCGCCCCGGTATGACAGTGGAGAGGGGTTTCGCTGGCCGCTCGTCATTCTCACTTCTCTCTCCTCCGGCCGCCCTCCGGCGACCCGATTACAGGCCGGTCGATTTCTAATCCTAGCCTGAAACAATTCCCGCTTTGACGAGCGCCATGCAGCCGAACACGGGCGAAGAGGGGGTGCATGTTCCAAGCAGTTCCAGCTTTACGTGCTTTCTGAGCAGATCGCGCTGCGCCGGCGTGAGGGCGGCGAGGCACACGCCTTCGCACTCAGCAACGTCGGCGCAAACCCGTCCGCCATCGTTCGTTGGCATACTGCAGATGGGATGCGGAAATAGACCGGCCGCTCCCCATCTTACCCCCGCGTTTTCGCAAGCGAGCTGAGTGCGCGGTATTTCCAAATCTGATCCACATGATTTGAGTGGTGTTGCGTGTTGCGGATTGCCAACGGCAATCCATGTGCCGCCGTTACATGTCCAGTATCCGGGGGCGGGGCTGGACGGCGTACTGCCGGCCCACAAAAATAACGCCAATAAGACGCTCAAGCCAAGGGCACGCGTCAATCGTCGTGCCACATTCATTGGGTCGGGGCGCCTTATCGCGTTCGAAAGCTCCATCCATGGTCTTCGCAAGCTTATGAGAAGGCACTTGCGGCCAGCCACTTTGATTCAAATCAAGAGTGACAAAAGCGCGTGTCATTCTCCCGTCCCTCATCCCTTTGTGGGAGAGGGTGGCTCGCGCTGCGCGATGATTATTGGTAAAGTGAATTCTAGAAGATTATGGGGAAAGCCGCGATGTCGCCTTTTGGCATTCCTCGGCGCTCATTGAGCGCAAAGGACGAAGCAATATTGGCGGTGAATTGGCGTCGCGGATTATTTCGCGTGTGGCTTTTGTTTTGCGCCGCTTGGCTGATGGGTTGGATCATATATTTGATCATGTATGGACTTCACGGCGGGTTCAAAACAACTGGCGATTTCCTTGAGATCCCTGTCTTGCTATTCGGCCCGCCGATCGCTTTGCTGCTATTCGGCTTAGCCACCGGATGGGCATTCCGCGGCTTCAAGGCAGAGAACGACCCGCCGGGCAAATGAACCGCGCGGCGTTCTCACTTCCCTCTCCCAGCTGAACTCGGTTTTACCCGAGTTCAGCTGGGAGAGGCGCTCGCGCGGCTCGCTTCGCCGAAGCGAAGGCGGCAGACAATCCGAGCGCTAGCCGGTTGAAGGGTGCCGCTAACCTATTGCACGACGTTTTCATATTGCTTGAGAACGTCGGCCAAGTCTTTGCAGGTTTCAATCTTCATGAATTTTCCATGAGTTGCGAAGAACGGCGGAAGAGACTTCGTTGCGCATAGCCCGGCGTGGCAAATTTGCTTATTCACAGTCGAGACGTTGAGAAGCTCCACGATATGTTCCTTGACGGCTTTGTCGATGTACGGAAGGATCAGCTCAAAGTTTGCCTCGGCGCCTCGGAAACTTTTAAACGTATCTATTAATGAAATAAGAGCGTCGATCACAAACTTCATGTCACGTTTGGCTAGACCTGACAACAGATCGGTGAATTTTGGTGCGTTAGAGTCAATTTTCGTCGATTGAATATATGCAATAAAGACCTGCGGAAGAGAGCCATCTGTAGAGAGTGGAACGAAAGTCACGCTTCGGTAAGCCGCTATCTCGGACTCTTTATTGCACCAAATAGAGTCATAGGGGGTTGCGCTGAGTATCTGGATGAACAAGTCGGGGATTGTGAGCTCCTGAAGAATGCTGAGACGCCACTCTTGGGAGACCTCAATATCCACGTGCGCCATGAAAGTGGTGCCGCCCAGTTTGCCTAATTAATCGGCGACCCTCGCGGCGATAAGCCTATCCGCTGTCTGGTAACTCAAGAATGCGCGCATGCTGTCTGACCTTTAAATCGTCGCAACCTAAGCAGGTATCATAACATTCGTTCCAGCGGCTTCTTGACCTGTTGACTTACTGGCGCTTCCGTGCACCGCAATGCATAAGCCCACCCCCGATACCATCTTCGCCCTATCCTCCGGTCGCGGGCCGGCGGCAATCGCGGTCATCCGCATTTCCGGCCCGCGCGCGGGCGCGGCGCTCAAAGCCCTGAGCGGCAATCTCCCCGCCCCGCGCCAGGCCTCGCTAGCCCGCATTCGCGACCCGCGCACACAAGACATCATCGACGAGGCGCTGATCTTGTGGTTTTCCGCGCCGCATAGCGAGACCGGCGAGGACGTCGCCGAGTTGCAGCTGCACGGCGGCCACGCGGTGATCGCCGCGGTGCTGGCCGCGCTGTCGCACATTGAGGGCCTGCGCCCGGCCGAGGCCGGCGAGTTCACCCGCCGCGCCTTCGAGAACGGCAAGCTCGATCTCACCGCGGTGGAAGGCCTCGCCGACCTGGTGATGGCGGAGACGCAAGGCCAGCGCCGGCAGGCGTTCCGCCAGATGAAGGGCCTGCTCAGCGACCGCGCCGAGACTTGGCGGCAGCGGCTGATCCAGGCGCTCGCCCTGGTCGAGGCCCGCATCGATTTTTCCGACGAGGCCGATGTGCCGGAGAATCTGCTGGCGCCGGCGTTGGCGATGGCGCGCGAGCTCGAGACGGAAATCGCCGAGGCGCTGGCCGACGGCGGGCGCGGCGAGCGATTGCGCGAAGGCCTGGTGGTGGCGATCGCGGGCCCGCCCAATGCCGGCAAATCCACGCTGCTCAATCGGCTGGCGAAGCGCGAGGCGGCAATCGTGTCGCCCTACGCTGGGACCACGCGCGACGTGATCGAGGTGCATCTCGATCTCGCCGGCTGGCCGGTGACCCTGCTCGACACCGCCGGCATTCGCGAAACCGACGATCCGGTCGAGCTGGAGGGCGTGCGGCGCGCGCGCGCGCGCGCGGCGGCGGCCGATCTGGTGCTGTGGGTGGTTGATGCTCGTGATTCGGCTGCGCTGAAAAATGCTGCAGCATTAGGTGCAGCAAATTTGGACGGCCAGCCCCAATCCAGCCAGCCAAATTGGCTGATTCGTAACAAAATCGACCAGATTGAGGTTCTAAATCAAAGAAGTGAATCTGAATTGCTGAACATCAGAACCAGTGAAGATATATTCGACCCTAATAAGTCCCTAAAGAACATAGTTAAAAGTGAGTTAAACCGAATAAATGAATCTAGAACCTATAGTAATGAATTATTATTCAATTTATCAGCAGTCACGGGCGAGGGTTTTGACCAACTATTGGGGCAACTGGCCCGCCACGCCGAGGGTTTCTTGGCGGGGGCGGTGCATGCCGTGGGGACCCGCGAACGTCACCGGCGGGCACTTGAGGATGTCCTGGCGGCCCTGCGCCGGGCCCATG
>DATISB010000078.1:0-17049 GCA_035469145.1 Pseudolabrys sp. | reverse complement strand
TCGGCCACCACCACGCAGTTTTGCGGCATGGCCTCGATCGCGCTGCGGGTGGAGATCGGCTTCGACCAGCTCTCGGGAGTGGCCAAATCCTCGCGCACCGGCACGAAGCGCAGCGTAAAGGCCGGACCCACAACACGTTTTCCGGAAAAGCCGAAGGGCACGGCGCCGGCCATCCAGGAGCGGCGAATGCCCTTCTTCAACAGCATGGTGGTGATGGTGCCGGTGGTGACGTTGGCAAGCGTCTCGAGCGTGGATGTCATTATTTCCTCACGCAGGTTTCAGGCCGAGCCTCTCGTCGCGGCGGCGCAGATAGGCGACGAACGGGGTGGCCAGCAGTACCATCCAGAGCTTGCCGACGATCTGGCCTAACAGGAAGTCCAGCGAGCCGAAGGCCAGCCACAAGAACACGATCGAATCGACGACAAGTCCAAACGAACTGGAGGCGAGCACCGCCAGAACAAGCCGGCGGCGGGCGATCGGGGTATAGACCGCGAAGTCGGCGAACTCGGAGAGCAAAAACGCCGCCGCCGAGGCGATCACCAACGCGGCCGGTGCCAGCGCTGCCGAAATCAGAGCACCGACGATGATGGCTCCAATACCGAATTCGACGCCCAGACGTCGCTGTACAAGGTCGCGCAGCACCAGAGCAGCGCCGATCATCAGCACGCCGGACGGCGCCATGATGTGGGGCGCCACCGGCAACAGACAGGGTCCATTGGGCAGGCAAACCGTCCCGACGTGGCCGATCATCCAATTGGCCATCGGGATGGTCAAACAAAACAAGACCAGAAATACGCCGCCCTCGATGTTCTTCTTTTTCTCTGTGTCGCTCATGTTCTATGGGTCTTCCGCCGGCTCATGAATGTCGCAAACCCCCGCGCACGCAGCTTGCAGGCCGGGCACTCGTCGCAGCCGTAGCCCCAATCTTGCCGGCGCGTGCGGTCGCCCAGATAACAGCTATGGGTGTCCTCGACAACGAGATCGAGCAGGGCCGCGCCGCCGAGGTCCTCGGCCATGGTGAAAGTGCCGGCCTTGTCGATCCACATCAGCGGGGTATGGATGGTGACGCGCTTGTCCATGCCGAGGCTGAGCGCCACCTGCATGGCCTTCACGGTGTCGTCGCGGCAATCGGGATAGCCGGAATAATCGGTCTCGCACATGCCGGCGACGATGTGTCGGGCACCGCGCCAGTAGGCGAGCGCGCCGGAGAAGCTGAAGAAGATCAGATTGCGGCCGGGCACGAAGGTGGTCGGCAATCCGTTGTCGGCGATTTCGATCGCGGTTTCGCGCGTGAGCGCGCTATCGGAAATAGCGGCCAGCGCATCGAGCTTTATTATATGGTCTTCGCCCACCCGCGCCTTCCATTCCGGGCGCAGTGCCGCCAGCCGTTCGCGCAGGCGCGGACGAACCGTAAGCTCAACCGCATGGCGCTGGCCGTAGTCGAAGCCGACGGTTTCCACGCGCGCGAAGCGCTCCAGCGCCCAGGCCAGACAGACGGTTGAATCCTGCCCGCCGGAGAACAGGACGAGGGCCGTGTCGGTGCTGAAGTCAGGCGCCACGGTTCAATCCCACATCGGCGACCAGGTCCAATCGACGATGCGGCCGCCACGGCGGGCGAGTCCGGCGATTTCCTTCATCTCCGCATCCGACAAATCGAAATCCAAAATCGCGAAATTTTCTTCCAGCCGCTCGATCTTGGCTGTCCGCGGGATCACCGCGATGCCCTGCTGGGTGAGCCAGCGCAGGCAGACCTGCGCCGCGCTCTTGCCGTGCGCCTGGCCGATGCGCGCGAGCAGCTCGTCGCCCCTGGCCTCGCCGCGCGCGATCGGACTATAGGCCACCACCGCCACGCCGTGCTTGCGGCAGGCGGCGATCACCTTGTCCTGATCGAGATAGGGATGGCACTCGACCTGATTGCAGACCAGCGGTTCGCTCGACACTTTGCTGGCCTCGTCGAGCAAGGCGACCGTGAAATTCGACACCCCGATCGCCCTGGCGTAGCCCTCGCGTTTCATCTTGGCCATGGCGCCGAGCGTTTCCGACAGCGGCACGCGCGGGTTCGGCCAGTGGATCAGCAGGAGGTCGACGACGTCGAGCCGCAGCTGCGCCAGGCTTTCCTTCACCGAGCGCTCGACATCGCGCGGCGCCAGCAGCGTCGGCGGGATCTTGGTGGTAACCATCACCTCGGAGCGTAAGCCGGAGGCGCGCACCCCCTCGCCCACCGCGTGCTCGTTGTCGTACATCTGCGCGGTGTCGATGTGGCGATAGCCGATGCGGATCGCCTGCTCGACCAGGCGCGCGCAGTCACGCCCGCCCAGCGTCCAGGTGCCGAGACCGACGATCGGAATCTTGAAGCCCTTGGCCTCGATTACGTTCGCCGCCATTTCACTTGCCTTCGGCATCGTTGAGAAAACCGAGCAGGAACAGCGCGCGCCGGCCGATCTCCCGGTTGTCGCAACTGGCGCTCATCGGGACGGCCATCGATCCTTGGAAATAGTCCCAATAGAACGCGCAGGTCTTTTCGCGCGCAACGATCCGGGCACGCTGCATATCGCGCAGCTTCACCTGCTGCTCATCGTACAGCTTGACGCGCAGGCGGCGGTGGGTCTCGTTGAGGATGTTGTTCCACACCGTCTGTTCGCGGCTGAGGCAGGCGACGACATCGGCCGGCGAACGTGTCTGCGGACGATCCATGCACGGCTTGGAGATGAGGCCGATGCAGCTTTCCCACTTTTCACCGCCGCGTGTCTCGATGCATTTCTGGATAGCGGCGGAATCGCGGGCGGCCGGCTTGTCCTGCGCCAGCGCCGGCGGCGCCAGCAACATGGACAAGACAAAAGCGAACGCCTTCCGCATCAAGGCGTATCCCACACCGGCGCGTGTGGCGGGCTGACCACCCGCATATTGGTGGCGTTGAGCTTTTTCAACTCCGCCAATTCGGCATCAGATAGTTTGAAGTCGAACACCTCGAGGTTTTCCTTCAGGTGCGACGGGTTCGCCGTGCGCGGGATCGCGCAGAGGCCGAGCTGCACCAGATAGCGTAGCGACACCTGCGCGGCGCTCTTGCCATGCGCCTTGCCGATGCGCTCAAGCGCCTCGGCGCCGGGCACCTTGCCGCGCGCGATAGGCACATAGGCGACCACCGCCATACCGTGCTTCTTGCTCGCGGCCAGCACCTTGTCCTGATTGATGAAGGGATGCACCTCAATCTGGTTGCAGACCAGCGGCTCGCTAGTCACCGCCCAGGCCTCGTCCAGCATCGTGGTGGTGAAGTTGGCGACGCCGACATGCTTGGCCCTGCCGTCCTTCTTGGCCTGGCACAGCGCGCCGACGCTGGTCTTGAACGGGATGTCCTTGTTGTTCCAATGGATCAGCAACAGATCGACATAGGGCAATTTCAGATTGGTCAAGCTCTGGTCGAGTGACTTGTTAAAATTTTCCGGCAGCAGGTTGTTCTCCCGCACTTTGGTGCAGATGAACACGTCCGCGCGCTTGACGCCGGAGGCGCGCAGGCCCTCGCCGTTCTCCACCTCGTTGCCGTAGAAGGCGGCGGTGTCGATATGGCGGTAGCCGAGTTGCAGCGCGGTCTTCACCGCCTGCACGCAAATGTTTCCCTTCAGGGTCATCGTGCCGAGACCGATCTGCGGAATGCGGGCGCCATGGGCTTCAACGACATGCATCACGATCTCCTTGAACCTCGGATGGAATGGGATTTGACAGGCGGGTGGCGAAGAATGCCCTGTCTGCGCCGCCCTGCCAACCGGGTTTGCTCGGGCAAATTACGACAATACTTGGCGCCCCAAGCTCTTGGCCCCGGCTCTTACATTGGAATAATTCAAGGGTGAAAATTACACTTGCATCAATAGCTTTTAATGCTTTTGTGAGGGCTTAATTGCACTATAAAAACCACACTGCCGCACAGGGCGCAGTGATCGCAGAATAAAAAATGCTCGGCGCACTCATCATCGTCTTTCGCGAAGTCATCGAGGCCGGCTTGATCGTCGGCATCGTGATGTCGGCGACGCGCGGCGTCGCCGGGCGCGGGCGCTGGGTTAGTTTCGGCATCAGCGCCGGCGTGCTCGGCGCGGTGGTGGTGGCGATATTCGCCGGCGCGATCTCGCAGACCTTTGAAGGCGCCGGGCAGGAACTGTTCAATGCCAGCGTGCTCGGCGTCGCCGTGGTCATGCTGATGTGGCACAACGCGTGGATGGCGCGGCACGGCCGCGAGATCGCCGAGGAGATGCAGTCGATCGGCACGGCGGTGAGCGAGGGCGTCAAGCCGCTCACCGCGCTCGCCATCGTGGTGGGTTTGGCGGTGCTGCGCGAGGGCTCGGAAGTGGTGCTGTTCCTCTACGGAATTTTCGCGTCCGGCACATCCGGCGCGGCCTTGCTGGTGGGTGGCCTGCTCGGCATCGCCGCCGGTGCGGCGTTCACCGGGCTCACTTATGTCGGCCTGCTGGCGATTCCGACCCGCTACATCTTCTCGGTGACGAGCTGGCTGATCGCGCTGCTCGCCGCCGGCATGGCGGCGCAATCGGTGCAGTTCCTCGATAATGCCGGCGTGCTGGTCGCGCTCGACCGCACGGTCTGGGACACGTCCTGGCTTCTTTCGGAAGCAAGCCTGCTCGGCAAGTTGCTGCACACCTTGATCGGCTACACCGAACGGCCGACCGAAATGCAGCTGATGACCTATATCGCGACGCTGTTCGCGATGTTCCTGCTGATGCGGCTGGCGCGCCCGGCGCCGCGCGAGCGGGTGACGGTTTAGCGCCTGTTGCCACCTAAAACGGCGAAGGCGGCGTCCGGCGCGCTGTCGATCAGCTTGAGCAGCGCCCGCGCGGGGCCGCGCGGATGGCGCTTGCCCTGCTCCCAATTGCGCACGGTCTCGATCGGCACTTCGATCTTTTCGGCGAAGGCCGCCTGCGTCAGCCCGCAACGCGCGCGCACCTGGCGCACGAACGACGCCGGGTCGCTGTGATCGATGGTTCTCTCGCTGCCGTCGGGCAGGATTTCCACGATCCGCCCATCGGCCTTCAGCCGCACCCGCATCATGGCCTCTTCCCCATCGTTTATGGAGTCTGCCAATGCACTACCTGATTCGCGAGCGGGAAAAGTTAATGGTGAGATGCGCTACCTTGTCTTCTCGAAAATCTCCCGCCCAATCAGCATCCGCCTGATCTCGCTGGTGCCGGCGCCGATCTCGTAAAGCTTGGCGTCGCGCAGCAAGCGGCCGGTGGAGAAATCGTTGATGTAGCCGTTGCCGCCCAGGCATTGGATCGCCTCCAGCGCCATCCAGGTGGCGCGCTCGGCGGCGTACAATATGGCGCCGGCGGCGTCCTCGCGCGTGGTGCGGCCCTCGTCGCAGGCCTTCGCCACCGTGTACACATAAGACCGCGCCGCGTTCATGGTCACATACATGTCGGCGAGCTTGGCCTGCACCAATTGAAAGCGCCCGATCGCCTGTCCGAACTGCTGGCGCTCGTGCACGTAAGGGATCACCACGTCCATACAGGCCTGCATGATGCCCAAGGGTCCTGCCGCCAGCACCACGCGCTCGTAGTCGAGGCCCGACATCAGCACGTTGACGCCGTTGCCGACCGCGCCCAGCACGTTTTCCTCCGGCACTTCGCAGTCGCTGAACACTAGTTCGCTGGTGTCGGAGCCGCGCATGCCGAGCTTGTCGAGCTTCTGCGCCGGCTCAAAGCCCTTCATCCCCTTCTCGATCACGAAAGCAGTGATGCCGCGCGCGCCGGCGGTGCGGTCGGTCTTGGCATAGACCACCAGTGTGTCGGCGACCGGGCCGTTGGTGATCCACATTTTCGAGCCGTTGAGGATGTAGCGGTCGCCCTTCTTGTCGGCGCGGGTGCGCATCGACACCACGTCAGAGCCGGCGCCGGGCTCCGACATCGCCAGCGCGCCGACATGCGCGCCGGAAATCAGCTTGGGCAGATATTTCTTTTTCTGCGCGGCATTGCCGTTGCGGCTGAGTTGGTTGATGCAAAGGTTGGAATGCGCGCCGTAAGACAGCCCGACCGCGGCGCTGGCGCGCGAGATTTCCTCCATCGCCACGCAATGCTCGAGATAGCCCTGACCTGAGCCGCCGTATTCCTCCTCTACCGTGATGCCGTGCAGGCCGAGCGCGCCCATCTCCGGCCACAGGTCGCGCGGGAACGTATTGTCGCGGTCGATGGTCGCGGCACGCGGCGCGATACGGTCCTTTGCGAAATCGTGCGTGGTTTTACGCAGCATCTCGACGTCGGGCCCGAGGCCGAAATCGAAGCCCGCCCAGGCATTAGGGATCATCATGATGTAGTCTCCGGCAGATTGGAGACGATTCTATAGGCTTGCGCTTACGCTGTCAGCGCCTCGGCGACCTGCGGCGCACGCCCGGGCTTGGCCTGCGCCAGCAAGCGGTCGATCGCCTTGGCCGGCGCGGGCCGCGCGAATAGAAAGCCCTGCATCTCGTCGCAGCCGGCCAGCCGCAGCAAGACCCGTTGCTGCTCGGTCTCCACGCCCTCGACCAGGACGGACAGGCCGAGCGCGCGACCAAGCGCGATGATCGCCTGGATGATCACCCCGCCATTAGCAGAACTGCCGAGCGCGGTCACGAAAGTGCGGTCGATCTTGAGCTTGTCGAGCGGGAAGCGTTGCAGATAGCCCAAGTTTGAATAGCCGGAGCCGAAATCGTCCAACGCAATGCGCACGCCGAGCGCGTGCAGGTCTTCGATGCGCCTGACCATCTCGTCCGGATTGTCGATCAGCACGCCCTCGGTGATTTCCAGCATCAGCCGCTCCGGCGGCACGCCGCTCTCGGCCAACGCCGAGCGCACCAGCTCGACAATGGCGCGGTCGCGCACCTGCAGCGGCGACAGGTTCACCGCCACATAGAGGCCGGGCCAGCGCTTGGCTTCGCTGAGCGCTCGGCGCAACACAAAAGCGCCGAGCGCATCCATCAGGCCTATCTGCTCGGCGACGGGTATGAAGACTGCCGGTCCGATCGGCCCGCGCGTGGCATGGGTCCAGCGCAACAGGGCTTCGACGCCGACGATGCGCGCGCCCAGCGACGACACGATCGGCTGATAGTGCAGCTCCAACTCTTTGGCGCTGAGCGCGCGCGGCAATTCGCGCTGGATGAATTTCTGGTCGGTGGACACGGTGTCGATCGCGCGCTCGAAACCGACGACGGCGCCAGGGCCTTTCTTGGCCGCCGCGCGCAACGCGAGTTCCGCCCGGCGCATCAGCTCGCCGCGGGTGGTGGCGTGGTGCGGCGCCTGCGCGAAGCCGGCATGGGCGCTGATGTGCAACACCACGGTATCGATCCAATGCGGGCGGGCGATCACATCGAGGGCGGCGCGGATGACGGCGCTGGAATCGACGCCGCCGCCACCCGTGAGCGTCACCGCAAATTCGTCGCTGCCGATGCGGCCGCACACGGCCTGCGCCGGCAGCGCTTGCTGCAGCCGCGTGGCCACTGCCACGATCAGTTCGTCGCTGCCGAGCATGCCGAGCTGCGCGTTGACGTCGGCCATGCCGTCGAGCTCGATGAGCGCGAAAGTCGTGACGTCGTCGCCAGCGCGCTCGGCCAGTGCGAGGTCAAGCAATTCGAGCGTCTTGGCTTGGTTCGGCAGACCGGTGCACTTGTCCTCGTCAGCGGCGCGCCGCAGCTGCGCCAACGAAATCCCGGCGAAGCCCACCAGCACGATGGCGATGGCGGCAATGAACGGCATCAGCCGCTGCATTGCTCGCAGCATCGGATGAGCTTTCTCCCAGGTCAGGAAACCGGCGATGCGGCCTTGCGCATCCATCACCGGTTGCATCTCGCGCTCGCTTGCGCCCGGATCGATTTCGAATTTGAGGCCCTCGAGGCCGACGCTCTGCTCGACCATGCGCACGAAACGCGGATCGACCGCGTCGGATTTGCCGAACAGGTTGCGGAATTCGTTGATGGCGTTGCGCAGCGAGGCGCGCTGCTCCGACCACAGCCGCTCGTCGCTCTGCCGCGCCACCTCAAAGCCGATGGCGCCGGCGAGCAAGGTCGCGCCCATGGCGAGGACCGCGAGCACCACGATCAGTTGCGAGGTCGACAGCATGCGTTTGGCGCGCGCGCGCGGTGTGGCGCCAGCGCACCGGCGCTTGAGCCATGCCAGCAGCGAGCGGCCACGCTGCGCGCCCGCCGCTTGTATTATGACCTCGCCGTCCACAGGACACTCCCTGCGCTACGCTGCGGTAATCAGCGAAGACGCTAGGATTTTAGCGTTAATGGCGGGTCAGCAAACAAGGTGAACGAATTATGAGCGCAGGCTTGCTGGCCGGCGGATGATACGGTCAATTGCTGGACTTTAGGACGTACTACAATGATACGCATTCCCGCCATCGCGGCGATCGCCGCCAGCATGCCATTGGCCGCTCTGGCTGCGCCCTGCCCGGGCAATCCGGACGCGCTCGGCACCGAGCGCGTGCTCGCGGTCGACGCCGCCAGCACGCCGCGCCTCGGCCATAAGCAGTTCCCGAATACCTTGCCGCTCCAGCGCAAGGAGCTGGTGCTCACCTTCGACGACGGACCCTGGCCGAGCACCACGCCGAAAGTCTTGAACGCGCTCAAGTATGAATGCGTGCTCGCTACGTTCTTTTTGCTCGGCCGCAACGTCGAAGCGCACCCGGAAATCGCGCGCCGCGAGCTGGCCGAGGGCCACAGCCTCGGCCACCACACGTTTTCACATCCCCTGCTCGCCCGCATGGCGCCGGCCAAGGCGGAAGCCGAGATCAATCGCGGCATCGCCGAAGACGAATTCGCGCTCACCGGTCAGCGCCGCAGCGATCCGACCACGCCGTTCTTCCGCTTTCCCGGTTTTGCCTCGAACCGCGCGCTGCTCGACCGCCTGCAGGCCCGCCACATCGTGGTGTTCGGCGCCGATATCTGGGCCAGCGACTGGCTGCCGATGGGCCCTGCCCAGGAATTGCAGCTGATCCTGACGCGAATCGAGCGCCTCGGCAGCGGCATCGTGCTTTTCCACGATACCAAGGCGCAGACGGCCGGGATGCTCCCCGCCTTGCTGCGCGAGCTCAAACGGCGCGGATACCGCATCGTTCACGTTGCACCGGCCGGAAACCAGGGCATTTCCCGCTAAAGCCGCGATGTTTGCGAAACCTTAGGAAAAAAAGCGGCACCATGATCCTGTGAGTTGCCTTAGTCGGTTAATTTGCCGTTAATGTTGAGATTCGTAATTTCTGAAAGCCGCGCTATTCGGGGGTAGAAGGCGCGAACGTCGGGGCTGGGGAAACGTTATGCGTCTTGTCGCAGGGGTTTGTATTTTGCTGGCCGCGGCTTTGGGGCCGGCCCTGGCGGCCGAATGCCCGGGCCATCCGGAGGCGCTCGGCACGTCGCGTGTGCTCACCATCAGCCCGGACGACTTCAAGCGCATCGGCAGCATGCAGTACAATCAGACGCTGCCGCTCGCCGACCATGAGGTGGTGCTCACCTTCGACGACGGCCCGATCCCGCCCTATTCCAACAGCATCCTCGACACGTTGGACTCGCAATGCGTGAAGGCGACCTATTTCATGGTCGGCGAGATGGCGCATGCTTATCCGGCCATCGTCCGCCGCATCTACAATGCCGGCCATACCATCGGCACCCATAGTCAGCACCATCCGTTCGCCTTCCAGAAGTTGACGATGCAGCGGGTCGAAAGCGAGGTTAACGGCGGCATCACATCGGTCGACGCCGCGCTCGGCGATCCGAAAGCGGTGGCGCCGTTCTTCCGCATCCCCGGCCTAGGCCGTACCAATGCGATAGAGCACTTCCTGGAGGACAAAGCGCTGGTGACCTGGAGCGCCGACATCGACACAAATGATTGGTGGCGCGGCACCAGCCCGAGCCAGATCGTAAAACGCGCCATGCGTCGGCTGAATGAAAAAGGCCGGGGTATACTGCTGATGCACGACATCCATCCCGCCACCGCGATGGCGTTGCCGATGCTGCTCAAGGAACTCAAGAACCAGGGCTATAACGTGGTGCAAGTGGTGCCGACCGGCGAGCGGCCGGCGGCGTTACCCGAATTGGTGGCCTCGCCTGCCGAGGACAAGGGCAACTGGCCGCGGGTGGTGAAAACCAGCGCCAGCACCACCACCGATGAATCGCCGCTGCGCCACCGCATCAAGAAGGCCCGCGCCCGCGCCAGCGCTAATGCGGCGTTGCGCCACCGCATCAAGAAGACGCACGCCGGCAAACGTCATCGTCGTCCGGCCGCGGTCGCGAGCATGCCGTCATCCGATCACGCCGCATCCCGGGACTGGCAACAAAGCCAATTCTAGCACCCGCTTTCGCCGAGTTTTCAGAAGGCTGCTACGCTCGCGCGCAGATCTCAACGAATTTCAAAAATCATCGCGTGATGCGTGCTGCCGTCACCACCTTCTGAAACAGCGCCGTCATCGCCTGCGATATCCCATCGGTCGGGCTCACTTCAAAATAAAATTCGGGCGATGCACAGCTCTGCATATTCGCGGCGATCTGGCTATTAACGGATGGGCCGCGGCCGCAGCAATGGCAATACCGCCGTCTATTTGCAGGGCTAAATTTGTGCGTTACGGGGCCTGGACATTCGCCGCAATGCGCTGACAATGCCGGTGCTAGGGGTGCGTATGAGTAGTGATATAATCCTCGAAACAGAGGATTTGACTAAGGAATTTGCCGGATTTATCGCCGTTAACGGCGTCAGCCTGCGCGTCAAGCGCCGGACCATCCATGCTTTGATCGGTCCCAACGGCGCCGGCAAGACCACCTGCTTCAATATGCTGACCAAGTTCCTCAGTCCGACGCGCGGGCGTATTGTCTATAACGGCCATGACATCACCGCGCTGCCGCCGGCCGATGTGGCGCGGCTCGGACTGGTGCGCTCGTTCCAGATCTCCGCCGTGTTCCCGCACATGACCGTGCTGGAAAACGTGCGCATCGCGCTGCAGCGCCAGCGCGGCGGCTCTTTCGATTTCTGGCGCTCGGCTTCCGTTCTCGACCGGTTCAATGAGCGGGCGATGGCGCTGATCGAAGACGTCGGGCTTACCTCATTCGCCGATTGGGCCGCCGTCGAACTGCCCTATGGCCGCAAGCGCGCCTTGGAAATCGCCACCACGATTGCGCTCGACCCGGAAATACTGCTGCTCGACGAACCGACGGCGGGCATGGGGCACGAGGACATTCAGCGCATCGCAGAATTGATCAAGCGCGTCGCCGCCGACCGCACTGTACTGATGGTCGAGCATAATCTATCGGTGGTGGCCGATCTCTCCGATCACATCACGGTGCTCACACGCGGTCGCGTGCTCGCCGAGGGCGACTACGAAGCGGTCTCCAACAACATGGAAGTGCGCGAAGCCTACATGGGAGTGGGGCATGCTTGATGCGCGCAACGCCCTGCTCGCGGTCAAGGACCTGCAAGCCTGGTATGGCGAATCGCACATCCTGCACGGCGCCAGCTTCGACGTGCACGAAGGCGAGGTGGTGACCCTGCTCGGCCGCAACGGCGCCGGCAAAACCACGACATTGAAGTCGGTCATGGGGATGGTCGGGCGGCGCCAAGGGTCGGTGCGCTTCGAGGGCCAGGAACTGATCGATCGCTCGTCGGATCAGATCGCGCGCGCCGGCATCGCGCTCTGCCCCGAGGAGCGCGGCATCTTCGCCAGCCTCAATGTCGAGGAAAATCTCCTGCTGCCGCCGGTGATCCGGCCGGACGGGCTCTCGCTCGAGCGCATCTTCGAATTGTTTCCCAATCTCTACGAACGGCTCGGCTCCAGCCAGGGCACCAAGCTCTCCGGCGGCGAACAGCAGATGCTCGCCATCGGCCGCATCCTGCGCACAGGCGCCCGGCTGTTGCTGCTCGACGAGCCGACCGAAGGTCTTGCCCCCGTCATCATCCAGCAGATCGGCAAGACCATCCGGGCGCTCAAGGAACAGGGGTTCACCATTCTCCTGGTCGAGCAGAATTTCCGCTTCGCGGCGACAGTCGCGGACCGTTACTACGTCATGGAATATGGGCGTATCATCGATCAGTTCGCCACCAGCGAACTGGACGCCAATGTCGAGAAGCTGCACGATTATCTTGGGGTGTAACAATAAGGTGCCTCAGGGCACGAAACGAGTGGGAAACGTCAATGAAACGGACGATGAGTTTGGCGGCCCTTGCCATCCTATTGGGCTGCGGCGCCGCCAGTGCCCAACAGATCAACGTTAAGATCGGTGTGCTCACCGACATGTCGAGCCTTTATGCGGACGCCACTGGCCCCGGCTCGGTCGCCGCCGCCAAAATGGCGATCGCCGACTTCACCAAGACTAATCCCAATGTGAAGGTCGAGCTGGTCAGCGGCGACCATCAGAATAAGCCGGATGTCGGTTCGCAAATCACCAACCAATGGTACGACGTCGACAAGGTTGACGTCGTCGTCGACGTACCGAATTCGGGCGTGGCGCTGGCGGTGAGCCAGATCACCGCCATCAAGAACAAGGTGTTTGTCGTCTCCGGCGCTGCGAGCTCCGACCTCACCGGGCCGAAGTGCAATGCCAACACCGTGCACTGGACCTATGACACCTGGATGCTGGCCAACGGCACCGGCAAGGCCATGGTGAAAACCGGCGGCGACACCTGGTTCTTCCTCACGGCCGACTATGCCTTCGGTTATGCGCTCGAGCGTGACACCGCGGCAGTGGTGGAAAAGAACGGCGGCAAAGTGCTCGGCAAGGTGCGCCACCCGCTTAACACCAACGACTTCTCGTCGTTCCTGCTGCAAGCGCAGGCTTCCAAAGCCAAGGTCATCGGGCTCGCCAATGCCGGCGGCGACACCATCAACTCGATCAAGCAGGCGTCCGAATTCGGCATCGTCAAGGGTGGCCAGAGTCTCGCCGGCCTGCTGGTGTTCGCCACTGATATCAATGCGCTCGGCCTGCAGACCGCCCAGGGCCTGTTCCTGACCGAGACCTGGTACTGGGACTTGAACGACCCCAGCCGCGCCTGGACCAAGCGCTGGCATCAGGAGCGTGGCGCGACCAATAAATATCCGGCCATGAACCATGCCGGCGTTTACGCCGGCATCATGCATTACCTGAAGGCGGTCGCTGCGCTCAAGAGCGCGGCCGACGGCAAGGCCGTGGTGGCGCAGATGAAAAAGATGCCAACCGACGATCCCTTATTCGGCAAGGGCAGCGTGCGCGCCGATGGTCGCGTCATCCACGCTGCCTATCTGTTCGAGGTGAAGAAGCCGGAAGAGTCGAAATATCCCGGCGACTTCTACAAGACCCGCGCTATCATTCCGGCGGACGAGGCCTTCCGGCCGCTCAAGGAAGGCAACTGCCCGCTGGTTAGCGGCTAGACTGAAGCTATCCAAAACAACAAGGAGGAATGCACTCATGAGAAAGACTTTAGGCCTGGCGGCGATCGCCGCCGCGCTCGTCTGCGGCGGGGCCAATGCCCAGCAGGTCAATGTGAAGATCGGCGTGCTCAGCGACATGTCGAGCCTTTATTCCGATATCGGCGGTGCAGGTTCGGTTGCCGCCGCCAAACTCGCGATTGCCGACTTCACCAAGGCTAACCCGAACGTCAAAGTCGAACTTATCTCCGGCGACCATCAGAACAAGCCGGACATCGGCTCGCAGTTGGCAAACCAATGGTACGACGTCGACAAGGTCGATCTAATCATCGACACGCCGAACTCCGGCGTGGCGCTGGCAGTAAGCCAAGTCACCGCGAGCAAGAACAAGATATTCATCGTCTCCGGCGCGGCTGCGTCCGACCTCACCGGTCCGAAGTGCAACGCCAACACCATCCATTGGACATATGACACTTGGATGCTCGCCAACGGAACCGGCAAAGCGCTGGTGAAAACCGGCGGCGACACATGGTTCTTCCTGACCGCCGACTATGCCTTCGGCCATGCCCTCGAACGCGACACCATGGCCGCGGTCGAAGCCAACGGCGGTAAGGTGCTCGGCAAGGTCCGCCATCCGCTCAATACCAACGACTTTTCATCGTTCCTGCTGCAGGCGCAGGCCTCCAAGGCCAAAATTATCGGCCTGGCCAATGCCGGCGGCGATACCATCAACGCGATCAAGCAGGGTGCCGAATTCGGTATCGTCAAGGGCGGTCAGAAGTTCGCCGGCCTGCTCGTGTTTGCGAGCGACGTCAATGCGCTCGGTCTGCAGACCGCGCAGGGCCTGACCCTGACGGAAACCTGGTACTGGGACATGAACGACGCCAATCGCGCCTGGACTAAGCGCTGGCAGGCGGAACGTAACGCAGCGGGCAAGTTCCCGACCATGGTGCAGGCAGGCGTGTACTCCGGCATCACCCATTACTTGAAGGCGGTCGCCGCGCTGAAGAACGCGGCCGACGGCAAGGCGGTGGTGGCGAAGATGAAGGAATTGCCGACCGACGATCCGCTGTTCGGCAAGGGCACCATCCGCGCCGATGGCCGCAAGCTGCATCCGGCCTATCTGCTCGAGGTGAAGGCGCCGGCGGATTCGAAATATCCCGGCGATTTCTACAATGTGCGCGCCACCATACCGGCGAACGAAGCTTTCCGTCCGCTCAAGGACGGCAACTGTCCGCTGGCGAGCGGCTGAACTCGACTCCGGGTCCCGGATGCGGTGTAGCGCGCAGCGAAAGCGTAGCGGTGCACCGCTGATCGGGGACCGTACAAAGCGAGGCGTCTGTTACGGTCCCGGGTCTGCAGCGCACCACTCCGCGCTGCGCTGCGCCCGGGACACGAACAGAGGGCAAAGGCGTCGGTAAATGTTCGAAATTTTCGGCATCCCTTCGACAGCGCTGTTCGGACAGCTCCTGATCGGGCTGATCAATGGCTCGTTCTATGCGCTGTTGAGCCTCGGGCTGGCCGTGATCTTCGGCATGCTCAACATCATCAATTTCAGCCACGGCGCTCAGTACATGATGGGCGCCTTCGCCGCCTATCTCCTGCTGCAATATTCCGGGCTCGGCTATTGGCCAGCGCTCATCGTCGCGCCGATGCTCGTCGGCATCACCGGCGTCATCGTCGAGCGGCTGTTCCTGCAATGGCTCTACAAACTCGACCATCTCTATGGTTTGTTGTTGACCTTTGGGCTCGCGCTGATCATCGAGGGCGTGGCCCGCAATCATTATGGCTCGGCCGGCTTGCCCTATACCGTGCCGGAATCGCTGCAAGGCGGTCGCAATCTCGGCTTCATGTTTCTTCCCAATTACCGCGCCTGGGTGATCGTGGCTTCGCTCACGATCTGCATCGCCACCTGGTTCGTGATCGAGCGCACGCGGCTCGGCGCCTACTTGCGCGCCGCCACCGAGAATCCAAGCCTGGTGCGCGCGTTCGGCATCAACGTCCCGCGTATGATCACACTGACTTACGGCTTCGGCGTCGCACTCGCCGCGTTTGCCGGTGTGATGGCGGCGCCGATCTACAATGTGTCGCCGCAGATGGGCTCCGAGTTGATCATCGTCGTCTTCGCGGTGGTGGTGATCGGCGGCATGGGGTCTATCCTGGGCGCCATCGTCACCGGTTTCGGCCTCGGAGTGATCGAGGGCCTGACAAAGGTGTTCTTCCCCGAGGCTTCGAACACCGTGATCTTCGTCATCATGGCGATCGTGCTACTGGTCCGCCCGGCCGGCCTATTTGGGCGGGGCGGCTGATGGATCGCGAAGCCGATTCCTTGCTGAGCGTGCGCGCCTTGGTGCTTGCGCCGGGCAAAACCATTGCCTTCGTGGTCATGGTGGTCGCGCTCGTGGTGGCGCCCTTCTTCACCTATCCGCTGTTCCTAATGCAGGCGATGTGCTTCGCGCTGTTCGCGTGCGCCTTCAACCTGCTGATCGGCTATGTCGGTCTGCTGTCGTTTGGCCATGCGCTCTATTTCGGCTGGGCGAGTTATCTCTCGGCCTATGCCGCGAAGGCCTGGGGTTTCACGCCGGAACTTGCGATCCTCACGGGGACCGCGACCGCCGCCGTTTGCGGTTTCGCCGCCGGCTCGCTGGCGATCCGCCGCCAGGGCATCTATTTCGCCATGATCACGCTGGCACTGGCGCAGATGATGTATTTCTTCGCGCTGCAAGTGAAATTCACCGGCGGCGAGGACGGCATCCAGGCGGTGCCGCGCGGCTATCTGTTGGGCCTCATCGACCTTCACAACGAAACGGCTATGTATGTGGTCGTGCTGGTGATTTTCCTTGCAGGGTTCCTGTTCATTTACCGCATCGTTCATTCGCCCTTCGGCGAGGTGCTCAAGGCGATCCGCGAGAACGAGCCGCGCGCGATCTCGCTTGGCTACAAGACCGACCGTTACAAACTCGTCGCCTTCGTGCTGTCGGCGACGCTGGCCGGCGTGGCCGGCTCGACCAAGGCGATCGTGCTGCAACTGGCCTCGCTCACCGACGTCAATTGGCCGATGTCGGGCGAGGTCGTGCTGATGACCCTGGTTGGCGGGCTCGGCACCATTTTCGGCCCCGTCGTCGGGTCGTTCGTCATCCTGCTCATGCAGTACAAGCTCGCCATCGTGGGCGAGTGGGTGCTGGTGATCCAAGGCGTGATTTTCGTCGCCTGCGTGCTGTTGTTCCGCCGCGGCATCGTCGGCGAGATCGCCAACCGGCTGCACATCCGGCTTTGAAAACGTCGCCGCCAGGCAGCGGGGCGCCTCGATAAGACGTTGAAATGCCGATCACAATTTGATTTGTGCGGCCAAGAGAAGTGGGACAGATAAGCAATTTCAGTTGGTTGGACAAAGGTGAGGGCGAAAAGGGACCTTTGAAGGGCAAAGGTTATTTTCAGCGGCGCCCTCACCTTCTCAGTATCACTAAGGTCCGTGCATTCCGCTCCATACGCATACCTCCCATCTGGGCGGACAAATTTTGATTTTAGGCCACTACGGTTTGTCCGCTAAAGACGGTGGTCTCAACTGGTCGATGCAACACTTTATCTTAGAGGTAAAAGATGGAGTGCATGACGATGGATCAGAGATTTCGTCGAGGTTTCACTGCGGCAGAGAAGACGGAGTTGTGGGATCGCTGGCAGCGGGGGGAGTCG
>DATISB010000077.1:0-40431 GCA_035469145.1 Pseudolabrys sp. | reverse complement strand
CGCGCATCTTGGCGAGATGCTGCGAGAGCGCCGACTGACTGATACCCACTGCGTCGGCAAGGTCGTTGACAGACAGCTCGCGCGCCAGCACCAGCCGGCACAGGATCAACAGCCGGTTCTCGTTGGCGAGCAGCTTCAAGAGCTGCGACGCCTCGTTTGCCTTGCGCTCTAGGTGGCCGACGCCGCTCTCGACGGCCGGCTTGCTGCAGCGGACCGCTGGTGTGGGCATTGTCGTGTACCTCATAAATTAGATGTTACTAAATTAGGTTTCTCTAATATAATAGTAAAGTCCAATGCCGAACAAAAAGGGAGCGCGTTACGTCCGCCGCTGAAACTGGCGTCGTGAAATTCCGGCCATGACGGTGTGGAGAGTCAAGCTGGCCGGTTTCAGGTCCAGCTTTTCACTTTCACATAAGACCCCGGCGCGTCCTCGATTGTCATGAGCTTGCCGCCGCCGATCGCGCGCGCCGGCACGGTCTCGGCGCCCTGCGTCTTGAGCCATTCCAGCCAGTCCGGCCACCACGAGCCGGGGTGCTCCTGCGCCGAGGCGAGCCAATGGTCGACGTCGGAGCCGCTCGGCTCCTTGCCGGTCCAGTACTGGTATTTCGACTTGCCGGGCGGGTTGATGACGCCGGCGATATGGCCCGAGCCGGCCAAAACAAATTTCACCGGTCCGCCGAAATATTTCGAGCCTTCCAGCACTGATTTCGCCGGCGCGATGTGGTCCTCGCGGGTGGCGAGATTGTAGACCGGCACTTTCACCTTGCGCAGATCGAGCGTTTTGCCGGCGATTTCCATCTCACCCTGGCTGAGCTTGTTGTCGAGATAGCAGTTGCGCAAATAGAACGAGTGGTTCGCCGCCGGCATGCGGGTGGCATCGGAATTCCAATACAGAATGTCGAACGGGAACGGTTTCTTGCCGCGCAGGTAGTTGTTGATCATATACGGCCAGATCAGATCGTTGGAGCGCAGCAAGTTGAAAGCGTTCGCCATGCTCGATGCTTCCAGATAGCCCTGTGCTTTCATATGTGCTTCGAGTTGCTTGATGCGTTCCTCGTCGACGAACACCTTGAGATCGCCGGAATGGACGAAATCGACCTGCGTCGCGAACATCGTGGCCGAGCGCGCGCGGTCCTCGTTCTTGGCGGCGAGATAGGCGAGCGTGATCGCGAGCAGAGTGCCGCCGACGCAATAGCCGATCGCATGCACCTGCTTTTCGCCGGTCGCCGCCTCGACGGCGTCGAATGCCGCCAGCACGCCTTCGCGCATATATTGTTCGAAACTTTTCGCGGCGAGCTTGGCGTCCGGGTTGACCCAGGAAACCACGAACACGGTGAGCCCATTGTCGACGCACCACTTGACGAAGGATTTTTCCGGTGTGAGGTCGAGAATGTAGAACTTGTTGATCCAGGGTGGCACGATCAGCAGCGGAACCTTCAGCACCTCTTTGGTGGTCGCCTCGTATTGGATCAACTGGATCAAGTCGTTCTGGAAAACCACCTTGCCGGGCGTGAGCGCGAGATTGCGGCCGACCTCGTACATCGCGGAGTCGGACTGTCGGATCTTGAGATGACCCTGGCCGGCCTTGATGTCCTCGCCGAGCATGTGCATACCGCGCACGAGGTTTTCCGCGTTCGACGATAGCGTCTCGCGCAGCAGTTCCGGATTGGTGAGCACGAAATTCGACGGCGAGATCGCGTTGGCGATCTGCTTGACGTAGAACGCGGCCTTCTGCCTCGTGTGCTCATCGATGCCGGCGGCGTTCTCGACCAGCCGTTCGCCCCATTGCACGGTGAGCAGGTAGGCCTGCTTGAGGAAATCGAAGAACTGGTTTTGCGACCACTCCGGATCGGCGAAGCGTTTGTCCTTGGGGTCGGGTGCGGCGACCGGTGCGGTCTGCTCGCCGGCCATGCGCTTGACCGCGCCCGCCCACAGATCGAGATAGGCGCGGCCGAGGCTGGTCTGCAGTTCGAGCGCGCGCTGGGGGTCCGACAGCCAATATTCCGTCACCTGGCCGACGGTCTTGACCACCTCGGCGACGTCATCGGCCGTTTCGCTCTTGATTTTGCCTTCCTCGCGCGGCTTCAAATAGGCGGCGAGCGTCTTGCCGCCTTCCTCGACCAGGCGGGCGATATTATGCGCGAAGGCCTCGATCTCGACCGAGCCGATTTGCGCCGGTTCCTTGACCGGTTCTTTGGCCGCTTCTTTGGCTGGTTCGGTGGTGGGCTTGTCCATCAGCTTCACGTCGGTCCCCGCCTTGAAAATTGGCCCCGACCGCGTCCTCCCGCAAGGTATGTTTGCGTATATGTCTTCACCGGCTCTGCCTTCCTGCGGGCCAGTTAGCAGGCGTTTCACCTTGCTCCAGCCATATTAGCCGGTTACTCGGTTTATGGTACAATTCATTGAGTCTGCGGCGATTTTCCGTCTCAAGGACAGCTTAGGCGGCGCATGGAGCGAGCCTTGCATCGATCAATTTTGGTGGCCTTGGGCCTGGCCACGGCTTCGGCGTTAGCCGGGTGCTCGTCCGGAGCGGTGATCGACCAAATGCCGTCCACCCTGGGGCTGCCGGCCGGGACCCCGGAGCGGCCAACGACGGCCTATGAGTATCCGGCCGTTCACGACATGCCGCCGCCCCGTGCATACCCGACCATGAGCGAAGAACAACAGGTCCGGGTGGAAAAGGAGCTCAACGCAGCGCGCGAGCGGCAGGAAGCCCGCGATGGGGCGGCTAAAAAGACCGCGCAGCCGGCGAAAAAAAAGCCCGCGACCGCCGATACTGGCCAAGCCGCCGCCGTCCAGGATGGCGCTAAGACCAACCCGTGATAAAAGCCTGCCGGGGTAACGCCTGCCGGCTGGACAGGGCAGCCGACTTTAGGGTTTGAGACTATGGAAGACTTCTACCGCATCCGCCGCTTGCCGCCATACGTGTTCGAAGAGGTGAACCGAGCCAAGGCGCGCGCCCGCAATGCGGGGGCCGACATCATCGATCTTGGCATGGGCAATCCGGATTTGCCGGCGCCCGCACATGTGATCGAGAAGCTCAAGGAAACTCTCGGCAAGCCGCGCACTGACCGCTATTCCGCCTCGCGCGGCATTCCCAAACTGCGCCTGGCGCAAGCGAAGTATTACGAGCGCCGCTTCGGGGTGAAGCTCAATCCGGAAACCCAGATCGTCACCACGCTGGGTTCCAAGGAAGGCTTCGCCAACGTGGCGCAGGCGATCACCGCACCGGGCGACGTCGTGCTGGTGCCCAATCCGAGCTATCCGATCCACGCCTTCGGCTTCCTGATGGCGGGCGGCGCCGTCCGCTCGGTGCCGTCGGAGCCGACGCCGAATTTCTTCCATACACTGGAACGCGCGATCATCCACTCGATCCCGAAGCCGACCGCGGTGGTAGTGTGCTATCCGGCCAATCCTACCGCCTATGTGGCGAGCCTCGACTTCTACAAGGACCTTGTTGCCTTCGCGAAGAAGCACGGCATCCTGGTGCTGTCCGATTTGGCTTACGCGGAAGTCTATTTCGACGGCGATCCACCGCCCTCGCTGTTGCAGGTTCCGGGCGCGCTGGATATCGCGGTCGAATTCACCTCGATGTCGAAGACGTTCTCGATGCCGGGCTGGCGCATCGGCTTCGCGGTCGGCAACGAGCGCGTGATCGCGGCGCTGGCGCGGGTGAAATCCTATCTCGATTACGGCGCCTTCACGCCAGTGCAGGTGGCGGCCATCGCGGCGCTCAACGGTCCCGACGATTGCATCAAGGAAATGCGCGAAACGTACAAGCGCCGCCGCGACGTGCTGGTGGAGAGTTTCAGCCGTGCCGGCTTCCATGTGCCGAGCCCGCGCGCCTCGATGTTCGCCTGGGCGCCGATCCCGGAACCATTCCACAGCCTCGGCAGCGTGGAATTTTCGACCTTGCTGGTGGAGAAAGCCGAACTCGCGGTCTCGCCCGGCATCGGCTTTGGCGAATATGGCGAGGGCTTCGTGCGCATCGCGCTGGTGGAGAACGAGCAACGTATCCGCCAGGCCGCGCGCAATGTCCGCCGCTTCCTTGAATCCGCGCCGGAACACCTTCACAACGTCGTCCCGCTCGCCACTCGACGCTAATTACATGGTCACTCCGCTTAAAGTTGGTGTCGCCGGATTGGGCACGGTCGGCGCCGCCTTAATCGCCCAGGTGGCGCGCCAGCGGGAGGCGCTCGCCGCCCGTTGCGGCCGCGCGATCGAGATCGCCGCGGTGTGTGCGCGCGCGCGCGGCAAGGATCGCGGCATCGATCTCAAGAAGGTGCAGTGGTTTTCCGATTCCGTAGCGCTGGCGCGCGCGCCCGGCATCGACGTGTTCGTGGAATTAATCGGCGGCGCCGTCGATCCCGCCAAGAGCGCCGTCGAAGCGGCGCTGGCGTCGGGCAAATCGGTGGTCACCGCCAACAAGGCGCTGCTCGCCAAGCACGGCGTCAAGCTCGCCGCGCTCGCTGAAAGGCGTCACGTCGCGCTTAATTTCGAGGCCGCGGTCGGCGGAGCCATTCCGATCGTGAAGACCTTGCGCGAAGGGATGGCCGGCAACTCGTTCGAGCGCATCTACGGCATCCTCAACGGCACCTGCAACTACATCCTGACCCGGATGGAGCAGGATAAGATGCCGTTCGCGGAGTGCATTAAGGAAGCCCAACGGCTTGGCTATGCCGAGGCCGATCCGAGTTTCGATATCGAGGGGCACGACACCGCGCAGAAACTGGCAATCCTGGCGAGCTTGGCGTTCGGCACCAAGGTTGACCAGAGCGCGATCTATGTGGAAGGCATTTCCTCGATCACTCCGGCCGATCTTTCTGCTGCCGACGAGCTCGGCTATCGCGTGAAACTGCTCGGCGTGGCGGTGAAGACGCCGAAGGGCATCGAGCAGCGCGTGCATCCGACCATGGTGCGCAAGGATTCCGCCATCGCCCAGGTAATGGGCGTGACCAATGCCGTCACGGTGGATGCGGAGGGCATCAATCCGCTCACGCTGATCGGACCCGGCGCCGGCGGTGCCGCGACCGCCTCGGCGGTGCTCTCCGACATCGGCGACATCGCCCGAGGTGTGCGCACCGCGCCGTTCGGGCGTCCCAGCGCGCGGCTTAGAAACGTGCGCAAGGCGCCGATGCAGCGCCACGAGGGCGGCTACTATATCCGGCTGCTCGCGCGCGATAAGCCCGGAACCGCGGCCACCATCGCCAAACGGCTCGCCCAACAGGAGATTTCCCTGGAGTCCATTGTGCAGCGCCACCATGGTCGCGCCGACAGCGATTCCAAGGTCGGTTCCGTTCCCGTTATCCTCATTACCTATGCGACAACTGAGGACGCCGTGCGCAAGGCTCTTGCGGCGGTGGGGCGCGATAGGGTGATCTCAGGCATGCCGCAGGTGATCCGGATCGAGAAGAATTGACGGCGGGCTTGTAAGCCGGGTTCGTCCAGGGGGAGCTTAAGGAATGGCGTCGACGAGCGAGACTTCCAAGCAAGTATTGGACCGCATCCTGTCAATCGAGATCGTGCGCGTGACCGAGCGCGCGGCGGTCTCGGCGGCGCGCCTGCGCGGGCACGGCAATGAGAAAGCCGCCGACCAGGCCGCCGTCGACGCTATGCGACGCGAGCTCGGAAAGCTGCCGATCGGCGGCACGGTCGTGATTGGGGAGGGCGAGCGTGACGAAGCGCCGATGTTGTTCATCGGCGAGACCGTCGGCACCGGAAAGGGGCCGAAGGTCGATATCGCAGTCGATCCGCTTGAAGGCACCACGCTCTGTGCCAAGAACATGCCGGGTGCGATCGCAACCATGGCGATGGCGGAAAGCGGCACGTTGCTGAATGCGCCCGACGTCTACATGGAGAAGATAGCCATCGGCCCCGGCTATCCTAAGGACCTAGTCGATCTCGATATCTCGCCGGCCGAGAACATCATGCGGCTGGCCAAGGCCAAAGGCGTCAAGCCTGCGGAAATAACCGCGCTCATTCTCGACCGCACCCGCCATGCCGACATGATCGAGGCCGTGCGCAAGACCGGCGCGGCGGTAGCGTTGATAACTGACGGCGACGTCGCCGGCGTGATCCACACCGCCCAGCCGGACGCCACCGGTATCGACATCTATATGGGCATCGGCGGCGCGCCGGAGGGCGTGCTGGCGGCGGCGGCTCTCGCCTGCATCGGCGGTCAAATGCGGTGCCGGCTGGTGCTCGATACCGAAGAGAAACGCACGCGCGCCGCCAAAATGGGCATCAAGGATCCGCGCAAGATATACGGCATCAAGGACATGGTGAGGGGCGATTGCGTGTTCGCGGCCACCGGGGTCACCGATGGCAATATGCTGAGGGGCGTCAAATTCCGCCCCAACGTGATCGAAACCGAAACCGTGGTGATGCGCTCGGTCACTGGCACGGTGCGCTGGGTGCGCGCCGAGCACCGGCAGTTCAAGAAGTTTCATTTGGACTAGGCTATCCACAGGCTCGCTGCGACGGCGGGGTTAAGCGCCTATGACGGCGGGGTTAAGCGCCTATATTGACCGCGCGCGCTATTAATCGCGTTCGTTTTCAGGCCGGATAGTTTTCATGACGGCTTTGCCGGCAACAGCGTTGAATCCAAACGAACGCTGCTTCCTCGGCGTCGAAAGATCTGCGACCGACCGAAGCTGGCGCGATCGATTGGACGAGCGGGGACAGGCGCGCGCACTCAATATTGCGCAGCGTTCCGGCGTGCCGGAACTGCTGGCGCGCGTGCTGGCCGGCCGCGGTATCGAGGCGGACGAGGTCGTGGCCTATCTCGATCCCAGCATCAAGCGGCTGCTGCCCGATCCGCATACGCTGACCGATATGGAGGCCGCCTCGGCGCGCCTCACGCATGCCGTTATCCACGGCGAAAGCGTAGCGATTTTCGGGGATTACGATGTGGACGGCGCCACCGCCGCGGCGCTGCTCGCCCGCCATCTGCGCCACTGCGGGCTCGATCCGATCGTGCATATTCCCGACCGCATTTTCGAAGGCTACGGGCCGAATGTGGACGCCATCCGCGCGTTCGCTGAACGCGGTGTCAAGCTGCTGGTCACCGTCGATTGCGGGACAACCAGCCATGATACGCTCGTAGAAGCCCTCAAGCTGGGCCTCGACGTTGTGGTGCTCGATCATCATCAGGCCGATGAGGAATTGCCGCCGGCGGTGGCGATCGTCAATCCGAACCGCGCCGACGACCTCTCCGGGCTCGGGCACCTGGCCGCCGTAGGCCTGGTGTTCATCGCGCTGGTCGCGCTGACGCGGGAGCTGCGCCAGCGCAACTTTTGGAACGGCATGCGTGGCGAGCCCGATCTGTTGTCGCTGCTGCATCTGGTCGCGCTCGGCACCGTCGCTGACGTGGTACCGCTCACAGGCCTCAACCGCGCCTTCGTCGCGAAGGGACTCATCGCATTGAGACGCCGCGACCAAATCGGGCTGACCGCGCTGATGGATGCCTCGCGCCTTTCCGGCCCGCCCGAGCCGTGGCATCTCGGCTTCCTGCTCGGGCCGCGTATCAATGCCGGCGGCCGCATCGGACGCGCCGATCTCGGCGTGCGGCTGCTGCTCGAGGAGGACCCAAGCGAGGCCGCGCGCATCGCCGCCGAGCTCGACCGCTTGAACCGCGAGCGCCAGCAGATCGAGCTCGCGACCGTGGCGCAGGCGGAAGCCGAAGCCGTGGCCGCGCTCGGCCTAGAGGAGAAGGGCGCCGTGGTGGTGACCGCGGGGCAGGGCTGGCATCCCGGCGTGGTCGGGCTGGTGGCGGCGCGGTTGAAGGAGCGTTACGGGCGTCCCGCGTTTGCGATTGCGCTCGAACCGGGCGGCACCGGCACCGGATCGGGCCGTTCGATTCTCGGCGTTGATCTCGGTCAGGCGGTGCGGCGCGCGGTGTGCGAGGGATTGCTACTCAAGGGCGGTGGCCACGCCATGGCGGCCGGCATAACGCTCAGGAAAGACGCGCTCGCCGCATTCCGCGCATATCTGGAGGATGCGCTGGCCGCATCTGTGGAGGTGGCACGGCGCGAGCGCGGGCTCGCGATTGACGGCGCAGTTAGCGCCGGCGCCGTTAATCTGGCGCTGGTCAACCTGCTGGCGCGCGCGGGACCCTACGGCGCCGGTAATCCGGAGCCGCTGCTGGCGCTGCCGGCGCACACGCTCAGCTACGCCGACCTGGTAGGCGAAAACCATATCCGCGCGCGCTTTAAATCCGGCGACGGCAAAATCGTGAACGCGATCGCGTTCCGCGCCGCCGGACAGCCGCTCGGCCAGGCGCTGCTCGACAATCGCGGCCGCCTTATGCACGCGGCGGGTCACCTCGCGGTCGACCGCTGGCAGGGCGAGGAGCGCGTGCAGATGCGGCTCGTCGACGTAGCGATGAGCTAAGGCGCCCGCCTGGCTTCTGCTAACAGCGCGTGATCGTTATCTCCCGGGTGCCGCCATCCTCCGATGGCACCGTCACGGTCTGCCGGCTGTGCTGGCAACGCACAACGGGGGATAGAGCGATCATCCGTAGCGATGGTACCCCGTCGATGTCCGTCTCGATAGTGGCGTCAGGCATGACATAGCCATAGCTCGCGAGAAGACCGTCGGATCGTCTATGCCTGAAGCCGTGGCGATGATGCAGCAAAGCTGATTTTGCGAAAAATGACGGACCGAAGTGCGACCGATGCAGCCCGAATCCTTTTGCCGATACAATGGCTGGCACCAGTAGCAACGCTGCAAGGCCTAACGCGGCGGCGACGCCGACGGCAAACACCCGTTTGATCATTGCAAGCACTCCCTACTGTGTACGGTCGTCCCACCGTATCCGGGTCAAGTCTGCAACAAACGGCCGGTCACATCAATCAGCCACGGTATCAGCGAAAGGCGAGACGGCAAAAGACGCCGAAGTGATCGGACGCAAATCCGAGACCGTTGTTGCCGTCGAAGACGACGGCGCAATCTTTTGGAACAAATTCGGTAGCCGCAAAAATGTAGTCGATGCGCTGGTATCTAGCCAGCGACGGATCGACGTAGGGGTTTTTTACGCCACCAGGTGAAGCTGGGATTATCCGGGCTGCATCCGGCATAGGCATCGTGAAATCCTTTACCGCTGTCCGCCACCAGCCGCAGCGCCGGGGAATCCGGGTCGTCGTTGAAATCGCTGCACAGGATTGTCGCCTTCGCTCCGTTTGCCGAACAGTAGCTTTCAATCGCGGCCAGCAGCGTCGCCACCTGCGCTTTGCGCTCGGCCGTCATTTCTGGCCGCCAGGCCAGATGGGTATTGACCACCAGCAATGGCCGGCCATCGATCAGCGTTTCCGCCAGCGAGACTTGCCGCGGTTCATCGCGCGGCGCCTCGGGTAATGCTGCGCCGTGCGACCGGACGATCGGATAGCGGGTCAAAATCGAGAGTGCGCCTTTGACGATGACGTGAGGAAGTTCGCACGCCTCGGCGACGAGCGCGGACTGGCGGCGGGCGACTTGCTGCAAACAGACAATGTCGGGGCGCAGAACTTTTAGTCCATCGCCAGCACAGAAGTATGCGCCACCAGCGGTTCATTGACGTTCCTGAGATTGAGGGTCAGCACGCTAAAGCGCATGGCCTCGCTTCCGGTTGAAGACGCGCGCACGATCCATTTGATGCCAGGCGAAGCTTGTCAAGCCACGGGTTGGGTGGAACAATTCGTCCGTCCGCGCCGCCACCTGCAACCAGAACAATCGGGCGCAACGGGGGGATTGCTATGCCATACTGGCGGGTTTTCAAACACGTCGTCATCGCTTTGGCCATGGCCGGCTGCGCGCTCGCCACGCACGCGGCGAGCGCGCAGCCGTATCCGGCGCGCGATATCACCTTCATCGTTGCGTTCGCGCCGGGCGGCGTCGCCGATACGCTGGCGCGTTTCGTTGGCAAAGGCCTGGGCGAAAAATTGGGGCGCAACGTCGTGGTAGAGAATCGCGGCGGGGCGGGCGGCAACATCGCCGCAGCGGCGGTCGCGCGCGCGGGGCCCGACGGCTACACGCTGCTGGTCACCACCACGGCGGTGGCGATCAACGAGACCTTGCGCCCGAACAAGGGATTTGCGGCCAGCGACTTTAAGCCGATCGCGATCGTGGCGTCCTCGCCGGAGGCGCTGGTCACCAGCCCGAGCAATCCGGCCGTCAATCTCGCCGATTTCCTGAAAGCGGCACAAGGCAAGAACATCACCTTCGGCTCGGCCGGCGTCGGCAGCGGCTCGCATATTGCGGCCGAGTATTTCTTCAAGGAGATAGCCAAGATTTCCGCAACACACGTGCCGTTCCAGGGTGGCGCGCCGGCGATCGCCGCGACTATCGGCAACCAGATCGATCTGCTGGCGACGACCCTGGGCGGCGGCGCGGCGGCGCAGATCGTCAGCGGCAAACTCAAGGGCTTAGGCGTCGCGAGCAGCAAGCGCGCGGCGGTCACACCGAATGTGCCGACCTACGCGGAGGTCGGCTATACTAATTTCGAAGCCTCCTCCTGGGTCGGCGTGTTCGCGCCGGCCAATACCAGCCCGGAGATCGTCACTAAACTGAACGCGACGATCGAAGAAGTGATGAAGGACCCGGCGCTGCAGCATAAACTCACCTCGATCGGCTTCGATCCGATCGAAGGGTCGCAAGCGCAGGCGGAAAGCTACTTCAAGGCCGAGGTCGAGAAGTGGGGCAAAATGGTCAAAACGCTGGGGCTGTCGATCAATTGAGGTGGGCAAGCGACGCCGCGGCGAATTGAATCGTCTATCAATGTCTCTTTCTCGCAAGATCGCATTGTCATTGGAACAATTGTGCTTTCAAAGGATTGATAAAAGACGTCGTTTATCGGCATCGGAATTTTGGAGAAGAAAATATGCGCAAGATCGTATTGGCATTCGCCGCGTTGGCGGCTTTCGGCTTTATATTGCCGGTTGCCGCACCGGCGAAGGCTGAGGAGGCTACACTCGTCATTAGGACTGGCGACCAGGATCGGGATCGGGACCTTGATCGTCGTTGGCACCGAGACCGCCATCACCACCAAAAAGTGGTCATCATCAAGAAACATCGGGACCGGGATCGCGACCACGACAACGATTAACCCATGTTGCTTATTGAGATGGCTCCGTCCCCTGCGGAGCCATTTTTTTGTTGGCGCGCATAGTTTGACGGCCAGCTCGTTCTACTAGACTGGAAAGCACACTGCGATGGTATTTGGCGTCGCTAAGAGGGCCCGGTGGCTGATCTGACGGAACAGACCCCGGTGAGAAAGGGGGCGGCGCGCGTGGACATTCGCCAAGCCGCGAAGGAGCGGCGCTTTTTGCTGGCGATTAACGATCCCAAACCGATCGCGCATGTCTCGACGGTCTGGCGCACCGCCTCACAAGCCGCCGCTATTGGCATATTCATCATTCTCTTTGTCGCCGCGCTCGATCTGGCGCGGGCGATGCTGCTACCGGCGACGTCCGCCTTCGTGATCGGACTAATGCTGGGGCCTCTGTCAGCACGTGCAAAAGCATACGGAATCCCGTCGCTGATCACGGCGATTGTCCTATGGCTGCTTGTGGTTGTTGTGTTTTACGGCGTTATCGTATTGTTGTCCGCGCCGGCATTGAATTGGATCGGCAAGGCGCCAGAGATCGGCCGTATCATCAAGGAAAAACTTCAGGTCCTCGATCAGCCGCTTTCGGCTTTGCAAGACCTGCGCAACGCCATCCTGCCGCAAGGTGAAAACTCCCGTTTTGGATTTGATATCGCCAACTTCGTGCAGCCAGCGCTCATTGTCGTTACCCCCGCAATTGGACAGATTTTTATCTTTTTCGGGACACTGTTTTTCTTTCTGCTCGGTCGCGCGCAGTTGCGTCATGTCCTCGTTATTCTTTTCGAGAATCATGACTCGCGCCTGCGTACGCTCAAGATCATTAATGATATAGAGCGCAACCTGACCAATTATCTCAGCGTGGTGGCGGTCATCAATTTTGTCGTCGGACTCGGCGCCTGCCTGATTGCCTATTTCATTGGGCTGCCGAACCCCGTCGCCTGGGGCGTGCTCGCGTTCATTCTTAATTTCATCCCCTATATCGGCGCTTTGATTATGGAGGCGGTGCTGCTCGCGGTCGGGCTGGTGACTTTTCCCACTCTGGCTCAGGCGCTCATCGCGCCGGTTCTCTATTTCGGCTTTACGACGCTTGAAGGGCACTTCATCACGCCGAGCATCATGGGGCGGCGGCTCGCGCTCAACCCGCTCACCGTATTCTTGGCATTGATATTCTGGGCCTGGCTGTGGGGGCCGATCGGAGCATTTCTGGCGGTCCCGCTATTGATCGTGGCGCTTGTCGCCATCAACCACCTGTTTCCGCAGGAGGAACGAGTTCTCCCCGGATAGGCGCGTAGCTGTCTGCCTCCTTTCGTCTTTAATCTTTGAAATTATTGGAACTTTTACCGATTGATCGCGTTTTCTGAATAGCAGCGTTCTCACTTAAATCGAGGTGACCATGTCGACCAAAGTTGCATCCACCGCCGAAGAAATCGCCTCAATCCAAGAACTGATGAGCGATCTGGAGAGGCGCCTGCACCGCCTCAGCGGCGCGACCAAACGCGAGTTTTCTGGCGCCTCCGGCGAAATCAACGATTTCGTCAATGACGCGCTCGCTGGAATCATGGACCGCGTGCGCGAGGGCGCGCATTCGGTCTCGCATTCGGCGGCCGATAAAGCGACGCACATCGGCAGCGATGTGTTCAAGAAAATCACCGATGAGGTAGAGCAGCGTCCGCTAACCATGCTGGCCATCGCCACAGGTGTTGGTTTTCTTTTTGGCATGTTTCGACGCTAGAGAGTTTGGGCCATGCGCCTCAGTCACATAACCGAATTCGCCATAAATTACCTTTTCAGCAAGCTAAAGCACCGCACGATCGGAACATCTCTGCTTGTGCTGTTCACACTCGTCGCCGTTTACTATTTCACCATCGCGGGCACGCAGGTCCTGGAGGCAGAATATGGCTTGCTGCACGCGCGTCTGATCGTGGCTGCGATTTATACCGCCGCGGCGTTGATCGCGCTTATCGTACTCTGGGCGACGCGAAGGAAGCCGCTGATTAAGCATCAAACCGCCGACGCCCTCATGTCCCCACGCAATGCGCCGATTGTTATGCTCATTGAGGCAGCCATGCTCGGCTATGCCTTGGCGCGTAAATCCGGCGACCACAGCCATTAGACGGGCTGTTTCGAGATTATGCGCTAACGCCTGCGCGGCATCTTGCAAAACACGTCGTAGATCGCGCCGATGATGGTGCGTGCCTTGTCGCTGGCGAGACTGTAATAGATCACCTTGCCGTCGCGCCGCGTGGACACCAGCCCGTCCGCGCGCAGCCGTGCCAGCTGCTGCGATACCGTCGGCTGGCGCAGGCTGAGCTCGTGCTCCAGTTCGCTCACCGATTTCTCGCCCTCGGCGAGAATGCAAAGGATGACCAGCCGGCTTTCGTGCGCGAGCGCTTTGAGGAAATCGCTGGCGCGCTTGGCGTTGTCGACCATGCGTGCGAGCTCGTGCGGACGGCCGCGGGACTCCAAACGTTGCAATTCCATCGGTGCACCCATCATTTCGTTCGCACGGCGCAAGATTACAGGTGATCAGTCGGTTGCGCGCAACGTTTTTTTAAACAGGTCCGCGTGTTCACCACCCATTTCGGATGCGTATAACTTTTTCATCAACACGCCGAGCAGGCCCTAGAAGTGATCCTCGCCGGGAAAACCGCGGATGCGGCCGATTTCGCGGCCGCGGTCGACCAGCACGAACAGCGGAGTGAGCCGTTCCGTTTCAATGAACGCCAAGTCCGGCGGCGCGCCAAGTAAAGTATCCACGCGGCGCAGCGGTGCGCGCAAGCCTTCCTCGATCTTGCCGTAGATCGGCGCGATTTCGCGATCGAAGGCTTCGCACCAGGCGCAGCCGGCTTGTTCGAACATCACCAGTTCGGCCGCGCGCGCTCTCGACAAACTCAACGCAATAAACATGGCGCCGAACAGCGCCGCACGAGTAAAAAATTCTTGCATGCGTGGTTTACTCGGCAACTTCATTCTCTTGTCGAAAGTGCGGGTTTTGGATCGCCCTGAAATATATCACAGAAATAGAATATGTCGATGTACCGCGGCGCTATCCGTAGCGGAAGGCCAGCAAATTATCGAACGAGCGCAGTTCGATAAGGACGCGATGCAGCAGGTCGCCATCGCGGGTGGCGATAGCTTTCGGGATCAGCGCCAGGCTCGACTTGGCGCCGTCGATCAAGCGGCGGAACTCCGGCGCTTGGCGTACCGTGTCGTCGGCCATGCCGTCGCAGCGCTCAAGCACATCGCCATAGATCGAGGCCTTGCCTGCGATGCCGTCGGGCGTCTGCGATTTCGTCCAGTCGAGCGTGCGGTCGTCGTATACCATAAGTGCGTCCATGGCGACATTGCCGTCACGCACGCAGTCGGCCAGCACCTTGATGCTGGCGGCCTTGCGCAAGTCGTAGAGATCGCCGCGGATGGCCTCGAGCGATTGGCGCACCGCGTCCGGGTTTCCCATTTTGATCATGAGATCGACCGCAACCAGGCGCGCGTGCACGCCGGTGAAAATGGTCCCGTAAAGCGCAATGCCGTCGAAGGCGTCCGGCAGCTTGCCGGCGAAGCGTTGCTCGAACGCGCCCCAGGCATCGCGCAGCCGCTCGATTTCGAGCAATGCCAGATCGAGATTGCCGGTACGCAGATAGCCGATCGACACCCGGTTATGGGATTGCGCCTGTTCCACCGCGGCGTTGAAGTCCTCTAAATCGCCGGCCTTGGCGGCAGCCGCACCCGCCACCAGAGCGAGGGCGAGGCATGCAGCGCGGGCAAGGCAGGAGCGCATCGATCTTCACCGGATTTTGACGCGAAGAACTATACAGTTGAGAATATAAGCGTCGCGGGGCAGGGCGGCGAGGCCGGATTGACCCCGTGGTTTATGAGATCGATACCATGACGACACGGCGAAACCTGCTGATCGGCGCGGCATCCATGGCGCTGCTTGGTCGTGCGCGCGGCGAGCCGATGCTGACCGACGACGGGCTCTACAAGGAGCCGTGGTTCCTGGAAAGCTTCCTCGAACTCGCCGACGATCTCGAATCCGCGCACAGGCAAGACAAGCGCTTCGTCATCATGTGGGAGCTCAAGGGCTGCCCCTATTGCAAGGAGACGCATTTCGTCAATTTCGCGCGCGGCGACATCTCCGACTACATCAAGGCGAATTTCGAGGTGCTGCAGCTCAACATCATCGGCTCGCGCAAGGTGACCGACTTCGACGGCAAGGAATTGTCGGAAAAGGAACTGGCTCTGAAATATGGCGTGCGCTTCACGCCGACCTTGCAGTTTTTCCCGGAGCGAGCCGCTCCGCTCAAGGCGCTGGAACCCGCCAAACGCGAGGTGGCGCGGCTGCCGGGCTACATGCGGCCCGACGATTTTCTCGCCATGTTCCGCTACATCCGCGAAAAAGCCTATGAAAGCAAGAGCTTCCGCGACTTCGTCAAAGCTCTGCCGAGTTGATCCACCGGCCGGCATGGCGGCAGAATGATATTCTCTTTTGTGAATATGATTTGAACCGGCCCCCGCTCGCGGTTATGGTCGCCGCCGGGCGGGGCTTGCTCGTTCTGTCCTAAAAGGAACATGCGGGAGGATCCATCGATGCGACAGCTATCCCGTCGCGCAACGCTTGTGCTTGGTGCTGGCGGTGCGGCGCTCACCGTCCTCGGCTGGGGCGGGCGCGCTCATGCCGGGGCCAAGGAAGCGGCGGAACAGATCGCTAAATTCAACGGCGGCAAGACGGCCGAGAAGGGCAAGATCACGATCGAGCTGCCCGAGATCGCCGAGAACGGCAACACCGTGCCGTTGTCGGTTGCGGTCGACGCGCCGATGACGGCCGACAACTACGTGAGCGAAGTGCTGGTGGTCGCCGAGGGCAATCCCAATCCGGGCGTAGCCACGTTCCACTTCTCAGCCATGTCGGGCAAAGCGGAAGCCTCAACGCGCATTAGACTTGCCACCACTCAGAATATCGTCGTCGTCGCCAAGACCAGTAAGGGCGAATTCTTCACCGGCCAGAAGCTGGTGAAAGTCACCATCGGCGGCTGCGGCGGCTGATCCAACAACGAAAAAAAATCCGGGAGACGAATATGGCGGAAAAGCCGCGGCTGAAGCTTCCTAAGGAAGCCAAGAAAGGCGATCTCGTCGAGATCAAGACGCTGATGCCGCACATTATGGAGTCGGGTCAGCGCAAGGATAAGGACGGTAAAACGATCCCGCGCAAGATCATCAACAAGTTCGCGTGCGAGTTTAACGGCAAGCCGGTATTCAGCGCCGATCTCGAACCAGCGATCGCCGCCAACCCGTATATGCAATTCTTCGCCAAGGTGGAGGAGAGCGGCACGTTCAAGTTCACCTGGACCGACGACGACGGTACTGTCACCACCGCGGAAGAAAAAATCATCGTGGGCTGACGACCGTTCCGCGTCGGCCGGGACGGCATAACGACAACAATTCGTTCGGGGAGGATGTGATGATCCGCGGAGGGATTCTGGCGAGCCGCGCCGCCGTCATTGCGCTGATCGGCGCGTTCGGTTTGGCGGCCGATGTCCAGGCGCAGACGGCGAAACGAGCAGCGCCGCTCGAACTCAAGGACGACGCTTCGGCACGGCCGTGGAAACGCTACAACGGTTGGCCCGCCCGCGACGAATCGAAGTGGAATACGCTGGCAAACCTTGCCTCGCCACCGGCGCCGAAGGTGGCGCGCAAGATCATCGCGATCACCGGCGATGCAGCGAACGGCGCCAAGCTGGTGGCCGACCGCAACCGCGGCGGCTCATGCCTTGCCTGCCACGTGATGGGTCAGGCCGGTAACGCCGACCTGCCGGGCAATGCCGCTCCCGATCTGTCCGAAATCGGCAATGCCGGCCGCACCGACGAGTGGCTGTTCAACTACATTTTCGACGCGCGCGTCTACAATCCCGAAACGGTGATGCCGCCTTGGGGCGGCCACGGCGTGTTTAACGACCAGGAAATCAGCGACATGGTCGCGTTCCTTAAGACGCTAAAGACGCCGGCGGTGTTCAAGACGGTGCTCGACGATCCCAGCAAGCGCCCGGCGCCGGTCGAGAAGCGCGAGAATCTCGACCCGATCGAAAATCCCGGCATGTGGGCGGTGGATAAGGCGCAGGAACTCTGGAAGCTGAAGAGCTCGATCGGCTTCTCCTGCGACACCTGCCACAGCGATCCGAAGGAGACATTCAAGACCTGGGCGGCATCGATGCCGAAATGGGAGCCGCGGCTCAACAAGGTGCTAGGCGTGGAGGAATTCGTGACGCGGCACGCCAAGGCCACCACCGGCGCTGCTTGGCTGATGGAGACCGACGAGAACCGCGCAATGTCGGTCTATCTGCACTTTCTCGCCAACGGCACACCGATCAATGTCGACACCACGAGCGCGGAGGCGAAGGCCGCGATCGAGCGCGGCAAGGAACTTGCCAGCCGCAAACTCGGCGAACTCAACTTTGCCTGCACCGACTGCCACGGCAAATCGGCCAATCACTGGATCCGTGGGCAATGGCTGGGCGAGCCGAAGGGCCAGTACGACCATTTTCCGACCTGGCGCACCAGCCTGCTGGCGATCTGGGACATCCGGCAACGCTTCCAATGGTGCCAGGTCAATATCCGCGCCGACGAGCTGCCGCCCGACGCCAAGGAATACGGCGATCTCGAGCTCTATCTCGCGTCGCAGAATGATGGGCAGAAGCTGAGCGTGCCGGGTATCCGGCACTAGATAAGATGATCACCCGCCGCGAAATCCTCCAGGTCGGCGCCGCCACTGTGGCGTTGGCAGCGAGCGGCGGCAGCTTCACGCGCGCGATGGCGCAGCAGAAGCTGAGCGAAGCCGAATTGCTGAAATTCGACGCGGTCGGCAATGTCACGCTGCTGCATGTCGCCGACATCCATAGCCAGCTGATGCCGGTCTATTTCCGCGAGCCCTCGATCAATCTCGGGGTCGGCGCGGCGAGGGGACAGCCGCCGCATCTCACCGGCACCGACTTCCTCAAGCGCTTCGGCATTCCGGCGAAGTCGGCGGCAGCTTACGCGCTGACTGCGGAGGAATTTTCGGCGCTGGCGAAAAGCTACGGCCGCATTGGCGGACTCGACCGGCTGGCGGCGGTGGTCAAACGCGTGCGCGCCGAGCGCGGCGACAAGGTACTGCTGCTTGATGGCGGCGACACCTGGCAGGGTTCACTCGGGGCCAACGCCAGCAAGGGCCAGGACATGGTCGACTGCATGGCGCTCTTGAAGCCCGACGCCATGACCGGCCATTGGGAATTCACCTATGGCGAGGCCCGGGTGCAGGAGCTGATCAAGGGACTTGGATACCCGTTTTTGGCGCTGAATATCCGCGACACCGAGTGGAACGAGCCGGTGTTCGAGCCGATGAAACTGTTCGAGCGAGGCGGCGTGAAGATCGCTGTGCTCGGCCAGGCCTTTCCCTATACGCCGGTCGCCAATCCGCGCTGGATGATGCCGAAATGGACGTTCGGTATCCGCGAAGAGGACGTGCGCGCCAATCTCGAGAAGGCGCGCAAGGGCGGCGCGCAACTGGTGGTGCTGCTCTCGCACAATGGCTTCGACGTCGACCGCAAGCTGGCCGCCCGCGTGCCGGGAATCGATGTGGTCCTCACCGGGCACACCCACGACGCGGTCCCTGAGGCGATCAAGGTTGGCAACACGCTGCTGATCGCGTCCGGCAGCCACGGCAAATTCGTCTCGCGTTTGGATCTCGACGTGCAGAACGGTGCGGTGAAGGGTTTCCGCTACAGGCTGATCCCGCTGTTCGCCGACGCCATCAAGCCCGATGCTGAGATGACGGCGGCGATTGCCAAAGCGCGCGCGCCTTATGCCAAGAACTTGGCGCGCGTGGTGGGCAAGGCGGACTCGCTGCTCTACCGGCGCGGCAATTTCAACGGCACCTTCGACGACGTGATCTGCGCGGCGCTGTTGAAGGAGCGCGACGCCGAGATCGCGTTGTCGCCCGGCTTCCGCTGGGGCACCAGCGTGCTGCCGGGGCAGGCGATCACGGTAGAGGACATCCACAACGCCACCGCGATCACATATCCGCAGGTCTATCGCCTGCCGATGACCGGCGAGCGGCTCAAGGAGGTGCTCGAGGACGTGGCAGACAACCTGTTCAATCCCGACCCGTACTACCAGCAGGGCGGCGACATGGTGCGCTGCGGCGGGCTCGGCTACGCCATCGATGTGGCACAACCGATCGGCCAGCGCATCTCCGCCATGATGCATCTGAAATCCGGCAAGCCGATTGATGCCAAAAAGGAATACGTCGTCGCCGGCTGGGCTAGCGTGAACGAGGGCACGCAAGGCCCGCCGGTGTGGGACCTGGTCGAGCGTTATGTTGCGGCTGAGAAGACGGTGCGGGTTGCGCCCAACAGAAGTGTCAAGATTTCCGGTGTTTAAGCGGTTTTGCTATTACATTCAATAATTAGAATGTGATAAGAGCGCGTCTAGAAGGCATCCGCCGGGAGCTGCCGATGACAGAGCCGACCGACAAGACGCGAGCTTCGCGCCGCCGGTTTCTCGCTGGCGCCGCAGGGCTTGCCGCCGCCGGCGCGGGCGGGAGCGCGTTCGCCGAGAATGCCAAGAACCTGCCGCCGAACGTGCCGGACTGGACGCGCACTCTCGGCGACGGCGTCGGCGTGCGCGCCTACGGCAATCCATCGAAATTCGAAAAGGACGTCGTGCGGCGCACGGTGTCGTGGCTCACTGCCACGCCGGAATCCTCGGTCAGCTTCACGCCGCTGCATGCGCTCGACGGCATCATCACACCGAACGGCTTGTGCTTCGAGCGCCATCATTCCGGCATCGCCGAGGTCGATCCGAACGACTACCGGCTGATATTGCATGGTCTGGTGGACAAGCCGCTGATCTTCACGCTCGAGGACTTGGCTAGGCTGCCGCGAGTCAACCGCATCCATTTCCTCGAATGCGCCGCCAACTCCGGCATGGAGTGGCGCGGTGCACAGCTTAACGGCTGCCAGTACACCCACGGCATGGTGCAATGCGTGCAGTACACCGGCGTGCCGCTGAAGTTGTTGTTGGAGCAGGCGGGACTTAAAGCCAACGCAAAATGGATCATGGCGGAAGGCAGCGACGCCGCAGCCATGAACCGCTCGATCCCGCTCGCCAAGGCGCTCGACGATTGCCTCGTCGCTTACCGCATGAATGGCGAGATGCTGCGCCCGGAGCAGGGCTATCCTGTGCGCCTGGTGGTGCCGGGCTGGGAAGGCAATGTCTGGGTGAAGTGGCTGCGCCGCCTCAAGGTCGGCGATGCGCCCTGGTACACGCACGAGGAGACTTCGAAATACACCGACCTGCTGGCGGACGGCAAGGCGCGCAAGTTCACCTTCGAGATGGACGCCAAATCGGTGATCACCTCGCCGTCGCCGCAGGCGCCGCTCAAGCAAAAAGGCTTCACGGTTATTTCGGGTTTGGCCTGGTCGGGTCGCGGCAAGCTCAAACGCGTCGATGTCTCGCTCGACGGCGGCCGCAATTGGCGAGCGGCGCGCATCGACGGGCCGGTGTTCGACAAGGCCTGCGTGCGCTTCTACGCCGAGATTGAGTGGAACGGCGAGCCGCTGCTGCTGCAATCGCGCGCCATGGACGACACCGGTTACGTGCAGCCGAGCAAGGATGCGTTGCGCAAGATCCGCGGCGTTAATTCGATCTACCACAACAACGGCATTCAGACTTGGGCGGTTAAGCCGGACGGGGAGGTCGAGGATGTCGAGGTCGGCTAGGCTCGCGCTGTCCCTGACGGCGCTGCTCGCTCTCGCCGCGCCGGCATGGGCGCAAGGCAAGAAAGATGCTGTGCGCAATTACGGCATCGGCCACGTCGCCACACCGGAGCAAATCGCCGGCTGGGACATTGATGTGCGCCCCGATGGCACCGGCGCGCCGCCCGGACACGGCTCGGTGAAAGAGGGCGAGAAGGTCTACATGGATAAATGCGCCGCCTGCCACGGCGAGTTCGGCGAAAGCGCCGGGCGCTGGCCGCAGCTCGCGCAGGGCAAGGGCACGCTCGCTTCCAACGATCCGGTCAAAACCGTCGGCTCGTATTTCCCATATCTGTCGAGCGTGTTTGATTACATCCGCCGCGCCATGCCGTTCGGCGCAGCGCAGTCGCTCACGAACGACGAGCTTTATGCGGTCACCGCCTATGTGCTCAACCTCAATGACATTGTCGATGACAAATTCGTGCTGTCGAAGGAGACCTGGGCCCAAGTCAAGATGCCAAACGCGGACGGTTTTTTCGACGATGATCGCGACAAAAGCGAAAAGGCGTTCTGGAATGCGAACCCCTGCATGAAGGATTGTCGAGGGCCGGTGAAGATCACCGGTCATGCGCAGGCGGTTGATGTGACCCCGGACGAAAAGAGCAAGAAGCAGGGCGGGGTGGAGTAATCAATTCTGTCATTCCGGGGCGCGAGCGAGCCCGGAATCCATAATCACAGACCGGGGGTAATGGATTCCAGGCCCGGCCCTTCGGGCCCCCCGGAATAACGAACGTTGTTTTGCCTTCACGCCTCCTTTCCCCTATGACATTCGCCCGAACGTAAACCTTGCACGGGCGCTAAATGGCCAAACTCAATCTATCCCTCGCCGTCGGTCCCTATGACCGCACGCGCGGGCTGATCGACGGCACGGTGCAGATCGACGGCGTGTCGCCGGTCTGTATGACTCTGTCGCCAGAAGAAATCTTCTTCCGTGCCATTCGTCATGCCGAGTTCGACATCTGCGAATTATCGCTGTCGAGCTTCACGGTCAGGACGGCGCAGGGCAATTGCCCCTATGTCGGCGTGCCGGCCTTTGTCTCGCGCGCCTTCCGCCATACCTCGATCTATGTGCGCACCGATCGCATCAAGAAGCCGGCCGACCTCAAGGGCAAAAAGGTCGGCGTGCCGGAATATCAATTGACCGCCAACGTCTGGGCGCGCGCCATTCTCGAGGACGATCACGGCGTGAAGCCGTCCGACATCCAATGGGTGCGTGGCGGCATCGAGGATGCCGACCGACCGGAGAAGATCGCCATCAAGCTGCCGGCCGACGTGAGGCTCGAGGACACGCCCAAGGGCAAGTCTATTTCGGTATTGCTGGCAGAGGGCGCGATCGACGGTTTCATCGCGCCGCGTCCGCCATTTTTGTCGAAGAACACGCAGAACGTCGGCTGGCTGTTCGCCGATCCGGTGTCGGCCGCCAAGGACTATTTCAAGCGCACCGGCATTTTTCCGATCATGCATCTGGTCGGCGTGCGCCGCTCGCTCGCCGAGCGGCATCCGTGGCTGCCGGGGGCGGTGTTCAAGGCGTTCGGCGAAGCCAAGGCCGCGGCGCTCGCGCAATTGAGCGATACTTCGGCGACCAAGGTGACGCTGCCCTTCGTCGAGGAACGTTTGAGCGAAGCACGCGCCTTGATGGGCGAGGATTTCTGGTCGTATGGCGTCGAAGCTAACCGCAAGACGCTGGAGACCTTCTTGCGTCACCATCACGCGCAAGGGTTGTCGTCGCAGCTGCTGAAGCCCGAGGATCTCTTTCACGCGGGCACGCACGAGACGTTCAAGCTCTAGGCTCATACCGGGAGGCGCCGATGAAGGGCTTATCGGGGTTAGTCGCATTTTCCGCCGCCATGGGGATTAGCATGTCCGTATCAGCCGCCGAAATCCACGTGATGAGCGGGGGCGCGCCGCAGGAAGTCTTCGGGCTGCTCACGCCGAAATTCGAGCAACAGACCGGCAACAAGGTTAAGTTCACCTATGCGGTCATTACGACGCTGCGCGAGAAACTCGCCGCCGGGGTGAAGGCCGACGTGCTGGTGATGCCGGCGCCTCTGCTCGATGGTTTCGCCAAGGACGGCAAGCTGCGCGCCGACAGCCGCGCCACCTTCGGCACCGTCGGGATCAGCGTGGTCGTGAAAGAAGGCGCAGCGCGGCCGGATATCTCGACCAAGGACAAATTCCGCGCGGCCATGCTCGCCGCCCGCTCGGTGGTTCATGCCACGCCGGGAAAGACGCCGAGCGGCACCCACATGGGCAAGGTATTGGAGCAGCTCGGCATCACCAACGCCATGGCCAAGAAGGTCATTCACAAGCCGGCGCTCGACGGCGGCGTGCAGCTCGTTGCGGGCGGCGAGGCCGACATAGGCATCTATCCGACGAGCGAAGTTGCGCACGTCAAGGGGCTGACCATCGTCGGCCCGCTACCGGCGGGCATCGACCTCAACATCGTCTACGGCGGGGCGACGCTCGCCGACAGCGCGGCGCCGGACGCGGCAGCGGCGTTCGTGAAATTCATGGCCGCCCCGGAAAACCGCGGCGCCTGGAAAGACGCCGGGTTCGATCCGCTCGAAAAGTAATCTTTGGCCGCCGCATCTATTTGCGCGGCGGAATCTGAATCAGCTCAGCGATCTGCTCTTTGGTCAGCGGCTTCGGGATGAATTTCAGGTTGACCGCTTCCGGAATCAGCGTGTCGAGCCCGTGAAGGGCATCGGGATCGATCAGGCTTTTGGGGAAGAAGTCGTCGCGCACGCGCTTGGCCATGGACGGCGTGATGCGGGCGAATTCGGAATAGTCGGCCAGCACCTGCGGATTGCTCGAATACATGTAGTCGATGGATTCGCGATAAGCCTGCATGAAGCGCTCGATCACCGCCCTGCGGCTCTTCAGCGTCTCGGCATTCGCCACCATCACGCGTATGGTCTGCCCGCGTACCAGCGCGGCGTCGGTCGCGCGCGCGACCAGATGGATCTTGCCTTCATCCATTTCTTTCAGCCCGAACGGGGGCGCCGCCCAGCCGACATCGACTTGGTCGGTCATCACGGTGGTCAGCGTCGAGCTCGGATTGCCGGTCGACTGCGGCTTGGCGGTGAGTTTGAACTCGTCGATGAAGGCGCGCACCACGCTGTGGGTGGAGGAGCCGTTGGTGGAATAGGCGATGGTGTGGCCATTGGTGTCCTTCAGCGAATTGATCGCCGGGTTCTTGGCATACCAGTAGTCAGCCGCTCCTGTCGCTTCCGCACCGATGATGCGCACCGGCGCGCCCTTTGCATAGGCCGCCATAGCGCCGAGTGTACCGACCGCGAGCCCGACGTCGACGCTACCAGAGATGACGGGCTGCAGCGTCTCGCCGCTGCCGGAGGTGTAGATCATCTCGAGATGGATGCCGTGCTTATTGAAGATGCCGGCCTTGTCGCCGAGATGGCAGATGGCGGTGTCCCAGTTACCGCGCTGGCCGATGGTGAGCTTGACCAGGTCGTCGGCAACGGCGGGATGAACGAACGCGACCGCGGCCATTGCAGTCGCGCATACAATATGTCGGATGTGTTTCATGTTACGCCCTATGTTGCAAATACTCAAAGCCGCTTGATGGAATGCAGGCCGCCGAGGCGGCCGACCAGCGCATTGGCGCCGATCGCCAGCACGAACAGCACAATCAGATTGGCATACATGCGCGGCATGTCGAAGGTCGAGTAGGCATTGATGATCAGGAAACCGACGCCTTTGTTGGACAGCTTGGTTTCCGCCAGCAGCGTGCCGATCAGCGCCACGCCGAGGCCGAGCCGCGCGCCGTTGATGATCGGATGGCGCATCGCCGGCAGATAGATTTTCGTCACCATCTGCCAGCTATTGGCGCGGAAGCTGTTGCCCACGCGGATCAGCACGCGGTCGATCTGACGCATGCCGGCGGCGACGCTGAGCGCCACAGGAAAGAAGCACGACAACGTGCCGAGCGCGACCTTGGATTCGGGGCCGACGCCGAACCACATGATCATGATCGGGAAGAAGATGATCTTGGGCGTCGGCCCGAGATAGTAGATATAGGATTCGAACGCCTTCGACAGGAACCGGTTGGCGCCGAGCAAGATGCCGACCATCAGCCCGCAGGCACCGCCGATCCCGAGCGCGGCTAGGATTTCCGCCGTGGTGACGCCGAGATGGTAATAATAGTCGCGGCCGCTGAGTAACTGGTACAGCGCGCGGCCGATTGCCAAGAGCGATGGTACCACGTCGCGATAGAGCCAGCCGGAATGGGAAAGGAATTCCCAAACCGCCAGCACGGTAAGAATAATTGCAAGGCGCAGCAGCGTCACCGGGCTTAATACCGGTGCAGCAACCGCCGCTTTTGTCAGTCGACCGGTCTCAGCCATCGCTCTGTCTTTTCCAGCGACATGAAGAACACAATGCTCACCAGGATCACGAAGCAGATCGCCGCATAGGTGCCGGCGAGATCGTAGCGCTCGGCCAGCTCGTTGATGAGTTGGCCGAGGCCGCCGAAATTGATCAGGAACTCGACGCCGACGATGTTGATCAGCGCGAAGATCAATCCCAGCCGCAGGCCGACGAAAATGGTCGGCAGCGCCGCCGGGAACAGGATTTTCCAAAACTGCTGCGTGGCGTTGAGATTGAAGCTACGGCCGACATTGACTAGCACTTTGCGGGTGCCGGCGATACCCTCAATGGTCTTCAGGATCACCGGCGGCAGCGCGGCGAAGAACCCCATCATGATGATGGTCCAGGCGTTGCGCCCGAAGATCACCAGGAACAGCGGATACATCAGCACGATCGGCGCCGAGGCCATGGCGGCGACCCAGGTCTCGCAGGCCTGCTGCAACAGCTTGAAGCGGTGCATCAGTACGCCGCCGGCGACGCCGAACACCGTGAGCATCACACCGGCGATGAGGCATTCGCTGGCGGTGAGCAGGAAGCGGCCGAACACATTTTCCTCGACGATTACCCGGCCGAAGCTGCCGATGATTTCCGAGGGCGGCGGCACAATGAAACGACTGACGACGCCGATCTGGATGAGAATTTCGGCCGCCAGCAGGACCGCCGCGAGTGCGCCGAGGCCCACCGATGCGGCGGCATAATTGCCGGGTGGTGCGCGTCTTGCGGGTGCGGCGGCGGTCACGACGAGCCGCCTTCGTGATGCAGCACGTGGTCTTCCTCGTCGCGCATGCCGCGGCTCGCCTCTTCGCGCAAGTCGTTCCAGATTTCCGCCACGTAGCGGCCGAAGGCCGCGCTGCTCACGACCTCCGAGGTGCGCGGGCGCGACAGCGCGATATCAACGATGCGCTTCGTCTTGCCAGGCCGGTAGGTCATCACCAGGATGCGGTCGGACATCTGCACCGCTTCGGTGATGTTGTGGGTGATCAGCAGCGTGGTCTGTTTCAGTTGCTGCTGGATCTGCAGCACCTTGTCGCCGAGCAGGAGACGCGTCTGCTCGTCGAGTGCGGCGAATGGCTCGTCCATCAACAGGATTTTCGGCTCCGACGCCAGCGTGCGGGCGAGCGATACGCGCTGGCGCATGCCGCCGGACAATTCGCCGGGATAGCGGTTTTCGAAGCCATCGAGCCCGACCATTCCGATAAAATGGCGCGCACGCTCGGCGCGCTTGGCCCTGGCCATGCCGATGAGCTCGAGCGGGAAGGCGACGTTGTCGATCACAGTGCGCCAAGGGAAGGTAGACTCCTCCTGAAACACCATGCCGATCGATTTGTGCGGTCCGGAAATGGTTTCGCCGGCAACGCTGACCACGCCCTGATGATGGCTGAGCAGCCCGCCGATCACGTTGAACAAAGTCGATTTGCCACAGCCCGAGGGGCCGATGACCGAGAGGAATTCGCCCGGCCTGACCTTGAACGACACGTCGTCGACCGCGGTGATCGGGCCGTCCGGTGTCTCGTAGCGCACGACGATATCGTCCACCACCAGAATGGCGTCATCGGCTTGCGGTCCGGCGGCGGCCATTGTCACTCGCTCTTGCGCGTCATCGCCGAGGTCATGGCGGCAGTATAGCCCGGTTCCACCCGCACATCGACGACCGCCAGAGCTCCGGCCTCCAACGCGGCGATGGCTTTCGCGAACGTGGGCGCGAGATCACAGATTGCCGTCACCGGGCCAAAGCCTTGCGCGCCCTGCGCGCGGGCGATCGCCGCGATGTCTATGTCGGGCTCGGAAATACGCTGGCCGACCCAGCGGTTCTCGACCGGGCGATTGCGCATGCGGGCGACCCGTTCCTGGTGCAGTTCGTCGTTGAAAAACGAGCGGTTGTTGGCGACCACGATCAACAGCGGAATGCGGTAATGCGCCGCTGTCCATAATGCAGTGACGCCCATCATGAAATCGCCGTCGCCGCAGACCGCTACGGGTAGGCGACCCGAGCCTTTGAGCGCGAGCGCGGCGCCAACCGAAATGCCCGGCCCGCCGCCGACGCCGCCGCCGCCGTTGGAGCCGAGATAGTCGAGCGGGTGGCGGAATGGCCAACTGGCGCCGTTCCAAGACAATGTGACATGGGTGAGGGAGGTGGGACGCTCGCCGACCGCGCAGCGCAGCGCATCGGCCAGATGATCGACGGTGAGCTTGCCCTCAACGAGCTTGGGAAACTTCGGCGTGACTGATGACATCGCGCGCGGACCGCGCGGGCCGAGTGCCGCCAGCAAGGCTGGCACCGCGGCATCCGGCTCGCAGGCGATCATGACATCGACCGGCGGCAGAGCCTGGTAGTCCATGCTCCAGCCATTATGCAGATGGTGATCGACGGAGACCTGCACGACCTTGGCCGCAATCGTACCGCCGAGACCCTTGAATGTGCCGGCGATATCGACCCAGTCGAGGCTAAGAATGGCGTCGGCGGCGTGGATGGCGTCGGCTGCCTCGGGTGCCAGCACGCCGCCGCCGGGGCTGCCGGCATGTAGCGGATGATCGGTCGGGAAGGCGGCACCGACTTTAATGTCGGTGACCACACGCGCGCCTAGGCGCTCGGCCAGTGCAACGCGCGCGTTCCAGGCATCGAGATCACGCGACACGCGGCCGGCGAGCATGACCGGATGCTTGGCATTGCGCAGCAGATCGGCGGCTTTGTTAATGACGTCCGCGGGGGCCGCGCTCTCGACCTCCGGCATGTAGCGTTTGGCATCGATTGGAGCCACCGGCTCGACTAGCTTGGATTCCTGCATCTCAGCGTCGAGATTGACATAGGTCGGCCCGCGCGGCGCGGTGTTGGCGATCCAGCCGGCGCGCAAGACCGCTTCGCGCGCGGCAACCGGCGAGGCCGGCTGGTCATCCCATTTGGTATAGCCACGCACCAGCGCGCCCTGGTCGCGCGCGGTGTGGATCCAGTCGATCCACGGCCGTCGCTTGGTCGCGTCGACCGGCCCGGTGGCACCGAGCACGACCATCGGCATGCGGTCGCACCAGGCGTTGAAGAACGCCATGGTGGCGTGCATCAGGCCGACATTGGAATGCACCGCCGCCGCCATCGCCTTGCCGGTGACTTTTGCATAGCCATGCGCGATGGCGACCGCGCTTTCTTCGTGCAGGCAGAGCAGCATCTGTGGCCGCTCATTGCCAAGATAGTTCACCAGGCTGTCGTGCAGACCGCGATAGCTGGCGCCGGGGTTGAGCGCGATATAGGGAATGTGGAGCGCGCGCAGCGCGTCGGCTACCACATCGCTGCCGAAGCCGGCGGCGTTGACGCCGGCCGGAACCGGGCGGTCGAGGGACGCTATTGTTGCATCGCGGGCCGGTTGCGCTTTGGCGCTATCGCGTTTGGAATTTGGCACTTGTGGACCCCAGCCTATCGATCAAGGCGGCATCCAACCGGATCACGGGCTCTGACGCAACCTCGCCAGTACCTTGAGGCCGGCGTAACCGTCTGCCGGCTCCATGCCGATCTTCCTCTGGAAGGCGAGGATGGCCTTGACTGTGTCGCTGCCGGTGCGGCCATCGATGCCGTCGGTCTTAAAACCGCGTTCATTGAGGCGGCGCTGGATTTCCATGACCTCCGCCAGCGTCGGCACGCGCTCACCGCCGGGGAACAACTGGTGGAACGGCGGGTCGCCACGAATGAGGTCGCCGAGATGGACCAGCGCGAGCGTGTAGCTGGTGGACGGGTTATAAGAATAAACGCTACGGAAATTCTGCCCGATCAGGAAAGCAGGTCCGCCACCGACCGGCAGCCAGAGCTTCACCTGATCGCCGGGCCGCGCGTAAGCCGCGCCGTCGGCACGCAGCACGCCGAGTTCCTGCCACTTGGCGTAACTGCGCATGGTGCGGTTGTTGGCCAGCCGCGCATGGCCCGCGGCGAGCTTGACTTCGCAGCCCCAGGCTTCGCCGCGCCGGTATTTTCCGCGCTCGACCAGGTAGCGCGCGGTGCCGGCCAAGGAATCGTCGGGCCTGCCGAACGGCGTGATGCGGCCATCATGGTCATAATCGACGCCCATGTTAAGCCACACCTCCGGCATCCACTGGGTGTGTCCCATGGCGCCAGCCCAGGAGCCGATCATGTCCGGGGCTTGCGCCCAGCCACGATCGACAATTACCAACGCGTTGAGCAATTCGGCTTCCCAATAGGCGCGCCGTCGCGGCTCGCCCCAGGCCAGTGCCGCCAGCGCAGGGATCACCGGCCGCATGTATTTTGGATTGTCGATGACGTCGCCGAACGACGACTCCATGCCCCACAGGCCGAGCAGGGTGTAGCGGTCGACGCCGTAGTCTTTTTCCAAGCGCGCGAACAGGCTAACATGTTCCTTTGCGCGCTCCTTGCCGGTGATGACACGCCAATCGGAACAGCGGCGGTTGATGTATTGCCAGACTTGCTCGGTGAATTCCGGCTGCGCGCGCTGCTGCTCATATACGCTGGTGTCGGGCGTGAGCGCGTTCATGACGCGGTCATAGGTCGCTTCCGAAATGCCGCGCCGAATTGCACGGGCGCGGAAACCTGCGACCCAGCGGGCGAATGCCGGCGACTGGTCAGCGAATGAGCGAGTGCCGATCGCAAGGCTCGCGGTTGTGCCGAGCGCGCCCGATATCAAGGCGCGGCGAGTTAAGTGTGTTGCGGACTTGCTGACTTCATGGGCGGGGATTCGCAGCATGCGGCATTGTAGTCATGACCGCCGCGCAAACAATCGGCCTGGAAAGAGTTCTACAAGGGTAGCTTACGACGGACCACACTTCACCCGTCACTCTTATGCCGGCGCTTGTGACGGACACGATGGATGCGGTGGCGCTTGTGCGGCTTGGTGCGTTCGGCGGCTGCTTCCACGACTTTGACCGGCGGCGCTGCCGAAGCCCCCGGTGTTGCTGGAGGCAATGCCGATGCGGCGGGAGCCTGCGCTGGCGGCGTCGGGTGCAGGATCACCGGCAGCTTGACGGGAATCGCCGGTGCCGGCTCACCCGCTTTGATCTCGGTGCCGCGGCCGCCGACCAGCCGCTCATAGGCCGCGACCAGCGTCATGTAAGGATTGACCCACACCCAGCCGATCTTGGTGAATACCTGAATGTTGAAATGCAGGTGGTACGACGTGCCGCTGTCATAGTCGCCCCAGTTAGCGACCTTGCCGATGATCTCGCCTTCGCTCACTTGCCGGCCGTTCAGCAGGCCGTCGGTATCCATGAATTTCGGATTCATGTGCAGGTAGCGGAAGCGGACGTGTTCGTTTTCGGTATTGACCACGATATAGACGCCGAGATCTCCCGGCAGGCGACGGATCACGCCGTCGTGCACGGCGGCGACGAGATCCTGATAGGGCAGGCAGCGGTCGGCCGCGGCGTTATTGAGCACACATTGCGCGGGGCGGATGTCCTCGCCCTGATGACCGTACCCGCCGGGGCACTGGCCGACCAGAAAGTCGCGCTGTTCGCAGAAATTGTCGCGCCACGGATAGGTGAAATTCACCGCCGCCGATTCATCGAATACCAGCGGCTGGCCGTTGACCTTGCATTGGTACGGCGCGCCCTTCCGGCCCATCCGCCCGGCCATGCCGGTGCGGTAGCAATCGCCCCACGGCAGGAAGGATTGCGACTTCACGTAAGACGGCGCGTAGGCGATCGGATAACGCATGCGGGCATAGACGTGGTAGTCCACGCGGCCGGGCATTTTCTTCCAGCCAGTGTTCTCGATCAGATCGCCCGGGCCGTAAAATGTGAAATCCGATTTGGTCGTCGGCCGGCTGAGATCGGTTTCCGGTTCTTGAATTTTTGCCGGCGTGCCGCCGGCCGTGCGCAACAAACTCAAAAACCGTACAGCTAGCGGATCGGCTTGCCGGCACGAAAGACGTCTGGACGACGGCCTCATGTCGTAGCACTGGATCGACAGCACGTAGGGCACACCAAAGCGCTCAAACACATAGCGCACGTAGGCTTCGCTTAATATTCGGCGGATACCGGGAAACTGCTGGTCCAACTCTTTTGGGATGGGTTCTTCTTTTTCCACGTGATTTGGCGGATCGAGGTTGTAGACAAAGGCAGCGCCCGATATCTCGAACAAGATCGGCTTTTCAAAACCGATTTTAAGCCCGTCTTCTTTATTGCTGAGCGTAAAAGTCGCATCGTACCCGGCCGGACCGGCCAAGAAGAATTTGGTCGGGTGGAAAGCGCCGAAATATTTTTCAGACGTCGTGGCCTCGGCTTTGCCGTCGGCCAAGTCCTGACGAAACGTCTCGGTATCGAACGGCAGCAAGACCGGGACCGTGCTCTTGTCGATGCCGGCAAAGCGCTTGCTGGTGTTCGCATTGAGGCGCCCGAACGCCTCGGCCGGCGGTTGTGTGCCGTGGTCGGTTAAGCTCGCCGTCGCCGCGTTCCAATTGACATGGCTCAGCGTGATGATGGGGCTTTCCATCTCGCCCGCGGCCACCGGCCCACTGACGAGCAACGCCAGGGTTACAAAAACAGTACGTTTCAATAGGCGTCCCTCATCCTCCCCGCCAATCTTGCTGGCACATGAGTTAACGGCATCGCTGTCCGGCATACAAGAGCTGCACCGTGGTATAGGATTGAGCCCGGTGGAATAAACGGAGACGCGCGCGACATGACGGTCAATGAAGCAAGCCGGATGGGCGGCGCCGACCGCGTGCCGGAAATCATCGAGAACGGCGGCACGGCGCGGCTGCATCTGACGCTGGCCACCACCGACTACGACCACGTGCGCGACCTCGTGAACGGCGTGGTGCGAGCGGAGGGCATCGTGCTCACCGGTTTCGTGCTGCCAGTGGAGGAAATCTTCTTCCGCTTCATCAAGAACCGCGAGTGGGATGTTTCCGAGATGTCGTTCGGCAAGTTCATCGCCTACACCTCGCAAGCCAATTCGCCCTTCATCGGCATTCCGGTATTTCCCTCGCGCGTGTTCCGTCAATCGGCCTTCTATGTGCGCGTCGACCGTGGCATCCGCTCGCCGAAAGATCTCGAAGGCAAGACCATCGGCATTCCGGAATGGGCGCAGACCGCAGGGATTTATGCGCGCGGGTTTCTGGCGGAAACGGCGAACGTCGATCTGCGCAAGATCAAATGGGTGCAGGCCGGGATGAACGAAGCCGGGCGCGAGGAAAAGGTCGAATTCACCCTGACTAAGGGCATTCAATACCAGCAGCGGCGCGACAGCAGCCTGAGCGCGATGCTGCTATCGGGCGAAATCGACGCGGCGATCTCGGCGCGCGTGCCGGAGGCCTTCACGGCGGGAGCCGGCAAGATCGTGCGGCTCTATCCGGATTATCGCGGCGAGGAGATGCGCTATTACGAGGCGACCGGCATTTTCCCGATTATGCACGTCATCGCCATGCGGCGCGCGGTGTTCGAACGTTACCCATGGGTGGCGATGAACCTGTTCAAAGCGTTCGAGCAAGCGAAAGAGCGCAGCCTGGAGCGCATCGGCGACTTGACGGCATCGCGCATCCCGGTGCCGTGGGCAGCCTCGATCGCCGGCGAATGGAGCAAGAGCTTCGGCGCCGACCCGTTTCCCTACGGGCTGGAAGCCAACCGCAAGACGCTCGACGCGTTCTGCCGCTTTGCCCACGACCAGGGCGTCACCGCGAAGCGGCTCACGCCCGACGATCTGTTTCCGAAGGAAGTGCGGGCGAGCGTGCGTGTCTAATCCTTGGCGCGCTCAACATAGGCGCCGTCGGCGGTCATCACCACCACGCGGGTGCCGGGCAGGATGTGGGTCGGCACCATGGTGCGCACGCCATTCGACAGGATCGCCGGCTTGAACGAGCCTGACGCGGTCTGCCCCTTCATGGCCGGCTCGGTTTCCTTGATTTCCAGCGTCACCTTCTGTGGGATCTCGATCGACACCGGGATACCCTCGTGGACGGCGAGATTCACTTTCATGCCTTCCTGCAGGTAGGCGGCCTGGTCGCCGAGAAGGTCGGCCGGCAAGGCGACCTGGTCGAAGGTTTCCCCATTCATGAAATGGAAGCCGTCGCCGTCCTGGTAGAGGTAGGAATATTCCACGTCCTCGACATGGGCGCGCTCGACCTGGTCGGTTGTCTTGTAGCGCATCTGGGTCTTCACGCCGTCGGAAATCCGGCGCATATCGACCTGCGTGGTGGGGGTGCCCTTGCCGGGATGAAAATTTTCTGCGTTGAGGACGACATAGAGCTTACCGTCGAGATCGACGATATTGCCTTTGCGGAGCTGGCTAGCGATGACCTTCACGACAACGATCCTTAAGTGGGGGGCTTGCCTTAGGTGGGAGGCGGGTTTCGGGCCGCACCATAGCGATCTTCTCGCGCGATGCCAGCCCTTCCCGCAGGCGATTACGTTGAGGTAAATGTGCGCGAACCCCCGCCATTCTGGCTACCCGGCCCGCATGCCACCCACAGGCCATATCTTGCGGCGCGCGGCCGCATCGCCGCGGAGTTGCGAACCTGGTTCGCGGCCCGTGGCTTCATCGAGGTCGAGACCGCTACTTTGCAGGTCTCGCCCGGCAACGAGACCCATCTGCATGCCTTCGCCACCGAACTGATCTCACCCGGCGGGGAGCGGCGGCCGCTTTACTTGCGGACCTCGCCGGAATTCGCCTGCAAGAAGCTGCTGGCGGCGGGCGAGACGCGCATTTTCGAATTCGCCCGCGTGTTCCGCAATCGCGAGCGCGGCGCGCTGCATCACCCGGAATTCACCATGCTGGAATGGTATCGGGCGAACGAGCCGTATCAGACACTGATGGACGACTGCGCGGCGCTCTTGGCCGAGGCGGCGCGCGTTGCCGGCGCCAAGCAGTTCACGTTCCGCGACAAGACCATCGATCCATTTGCCGCGCCCGAGCGCGTGACGGTGGCGGAAGCTTTCGAGCGCCATGCCGGGGTCGATCTGCTGGCGACAGTCGCCGACGGGAAGGGCGACGACAAGAAACTCGCTGCAGCGGCGGCCAAGGCCGGCGTCGCTACGGCCGCAGACGACAGCTGGAGCGATATCTTCAGCCGAATTCTAGCCGAAGGGGTCGAAACGAAGCTCGGCGTCGGGCGGGCGACACTCTTATATGAGTATCCGCTGCCGCTGGCGGCGCTGGCGCGGGCGAAACCCGGCAGCGACAAGGTCGCCGAGCGGTTTGAGCTTTATGCCTGCGGGGTGGAGCTCGCCAATGCGTTCGGCGAACTCACCGACGCCGCCGAACAACGCGCGCGTTTCGAGATCGCGATGGCCGAGAAACAGCGCATTTACGGCGAGCGCTATCCGGTGGATGAGGATTTTCTGGCCGCGCTCCCAACCATACCACAGGCCAGCGGCAGCGCTCTCGGCTTCGATCGGCTGGTGATGCTGGCGACGGGCGCGCAACGCATCGAGCAGGTGATATGGACGCCGGTGGTCGAACCGCAAATGAATTCGAAGAGGAAAAAGCCATGACGACGTTCCGCACCCTTCGGACTTCAGAGCAATTTTGCGAGCACGGCCTGGCGCCGCCCGAGCAACGTGCCGCATTGGACGCGGTGGCTGCGCGCTACGCATTGGCGCTGCCATCGGCTTTGGCCGACTTGATCGATCCGAACGATCCGCACGATCCGATCGCGCGCCAGTTCGTTCCCGATGCTGCCGAGCTCAATGTTCAGCCGCAAGAGCTCAGCGACCCGATCGGCGACGACGCGCACACACCGGTCGAAGGCATCGTGCACCGCTATCCCGACCGGGTGCTGATCAAGCTCACGCCGATCTGCGCGGTCTATTGCCGCTTCTGCTTCCGGCGCGAGACGGTCGGCCCCGACAAGGCACCAGCGTTATCGGCGGCGGCGCTGACGCATGCGCTCGAGTATATCCGTAGCCGGCCCGAGATTTGGGAAGTGATCCTCACCGGCGGCGATCCGCTAGTGCTGTCGGCGCGCCGCTTGCGCGCGGTGATGAAGGAACTGGCGGCAATCGATCACATCAAAGTGCTGCGTATCCACACCCGCATTCCGGTGGCGGAGCCGGCGCGCTTGACGGCGGAGCTGGTGCGGGCGATCAAGGTCAAAGGCAAGCCGACTTACGTGGCGCTGCATATCAATCATTCGCGCGAATTGACACCCGCGGCGCGCGCGGCCTGTGCGCGCATGGCGGATGCGGGACTCGTTCTGCTCGGGCAATCGGTGCTGCTGGCTGGCGTGAACGACACGCCGGAAGTTCTGGGCGAATTGATGCGCGCGCTGGTCGAATGCCGGATCAAGCCATACTACCTGCATCATGGCGATCTGGCGCCCGGCACCGCGCATTTGCGCACCGACATCGCGACCGGGCAGAACTTGATGCGCAGCCTTCGTGGGCGTTTGTCGGGATTGTGCCAGCCGACATACGTGCTCGACATTCCCGGCGGCTACGGCAAATCGCCGATCAGCCCGGACTATCTCGCGCGCACCAGTTCGAACGGCGCCGCGCATTTTGTCGTCGCGGATTTCAACGGGCGGCGGCATCGTTATCCGCCGGCGAGTTAGCGCGGCCGGTGCGTAACGACTTTAGTGGTGGCGGATCGACAGAAAATCGAGTAAGGCCGCCGCCACCGCGAGGCCGGCAAAGCCGATGAACACGACCGCGATCATCGCGTTCAAGACGTAGTGCACGTCACGACGCAGCTCCGCCACCACATTTTTGCTATTGACCATGGCCTGACGCTCCCGAGGAGAGCTGTATGCAGGGTAACGTATATGTACCCGCAATGAATCGTCCGGCCCATAATTTCTACATTAAAAATCGCGTGAAATGCGGCACATCTGTGCATGGCAGCCATAACGGAACCGCCAGCGCCAAAATGGCGCGCCCTAGGGGATTCGAACCCCTGTTACCGCCGTGAAAGGGCGGTGTCCTAGGCCTCTAGACGAAGGGCGCCAATTTCCGGGACGTATAAAGAGCTTCGCTGGGTGCAGCAAGGGAATGGCGGCAGCTCGTTACCATTTCCCGGTGTTCGGCATCGACTTCCACGGCTCCTGCGGCGGCTTGGCCGCGCCTTTCTGCAATAGTTCGATGGAATGCTTGTCGGGTGAGCGCACGAAGGCCATGACCCCGTCGCGCGGCGGCCGGTTGATGGTCACGCCAGCCTTCATCAGCGCCTCGCAGGTGGCGTAGATGTCGTCCACTTCATAGGCCAGGTGCCCGAAATAGCGCGCCTCGCTATAGTCCTCGCTGTCCCAGTTGTAGGTCAGTTCTACTTCTGGCCCCGGGCGGCCGTTCTTCTTGCTCTCCTCGACCAGCTTCGTGTCGCCCGGCGGAGCCAGGAACACCAGCGTATAACGGTTTTTCTCGTCCACCCGCCGGCGGGTCTCCTTGAGGCCGAGCTTGTTGCAATAGAAATCGAGCGCGGCATCGAGATTGCGTACGCGTAGCATGGTGTGCAGATATCTCATGGCTCAAACCTCATGAACGATGGGCAGCCGCCCGGACCGCACGACTATATAGTAATGATAGCACCCGATCTTGAGACAGCGATTTTGCGACTGCGCGACCTGATCGAGGGCGCGGCAGCAATCGTCCCGTTCACTGGGGCGGGGATATCCACCGAATGCGGCATCCCGGATTTCCGCTCGCCCGGCGGTCTGTGGACCAAGAACCAGCCGATCTCGTTCGACGCCTTCATGGCGAGCAGCGAGATGCGCGACGAGGCCTGGCGCCGCCGCTTCGTCATGGATGAGAGTTTCGCCAAGGCGAAACCGGGGCGGGGGCACTTGGCGCTGGCGAGCCTCTATCGCACCGGCAAGGTGCCCGCGCTGGTGACGCAGAACATCGACAACCTGCATCAGGCCTCCGGCATCGCGCCGGAGGACATCGTCGAACTGCACGGCAACACCACATATGCCGTGTGTCTGGAATGCGATCAGCGCTACGAGTTGTCGTGGGTGCGCCAAAATTTCGAGGCCGCTGAGTGGCATGCACCGGATTGTACCTGTGGTGGCTACATCAAGACCGCTACGGTGTCGTTTGGGCAGGCGATGCCGGCCGCGGCGATGCAGCGCGCCGAGCAATTGACTATGGTTTGCGATCTGTTTCTCGCCATCGGCTCATCGCTGGTGGTATGGCCAGCAGCGGGATTTCCGCTCATGGCCAAACGCAACGGCGCGGCCCTCGTCATCATCAACCGCGAGCCGACCGAGTTCGATGAGGTTGCGGATCTGGTCGTGCACCATGACATCGGCGACGTACTCGGACCCTTCATCGCGCACTAATTCGGGATTCACTGCGCTGTGCATAGACCTGTGCGCAAGCTCCTTTTTGCACTTTGCCACGCGGGACCCGGTGTTATCTTGAATTCGCAGATTCGGTGAAGCGCCCTTGAAGAGGCGCCAGAAAAGCGACGGCGTGCGGCGTTATGGCGTCGGACGGGGTTGAAGCAAAAATGCCTGGTAACAATCTCCGACCGGTAACGGTCAGAGAACTGGTCGATGAAACGGCGGCCAACCTCATCGAGGTGGCGGGTGTCATCAAATGGTTCGACGTCGCCAAGGGCTTCGGCTTCATCATCCCCGACAACGGCATGCCGGACGTGCTGCTGCACGTGACCTGCCTGCGCCGTGACGGCTTCCAGACCGCCTACGAAGGCGCGCGGGTGGTGTGTGAGGTGCTGCAACGCCCCAAGGGCTTGCAGGCGTTCCGCGTTCTGTCGATGGACGAAACCACCGCGGTGCACCCGGCGCAAATGCCGCCGCCTCGCACCCATGTCACCGTGACGCCGACCAGCGGGCTCGAGCGCGCCCAGGTGAAATGGTTCAACCGCTTACGCGGTTTCGGTTTCCTCACCCGCGGCGAGAGCACGCCTGACATCTTCATCCATATGGAGACGCTGCGCCGTTACGGATTGGCCGAGCTGCGCCCGGGTCAGACCGTGTTGGTCCGGTTCGGGCCCGGGCCGAAGGGCCTGATGGCCGCCGAGGTTCACCCGGACAGTGGATCGCTCGGTCCCGCCTCGCACTGACCGCCGGCCGCTTCCCGCCCATCTGTTTGGCCGATTTTCCCATTGCCGCTCGACAGCCGTGCGCGTAAAGGCGAGCCCATGCGCGCTTTGTGGTGGACTGCTTTCGTTCTGTTCGGGCTTCTTGTCACCGCCGGTCCGGGCCGGCCGGCCGCGCTGCAGACGCTTGAAATCGCCAGCAAGACCGGGGTGCACGCGTTCTCAGTCGAATTGGCCGAGAACGATGCCGATCGGGCGAAGGGCTTGATGTTCCGGAAAGAATTGCCGGAAGGCCGCGGCATGCTGTTCGATTTCCATCGCGAGCAGGACGTGAGCTTCTGGATGCAGAACACCTATATCCCGCTCGACATGATCTTTATCCGCGGCGACGGGCGCATCCTGCGCATCGCCGAGAACACCGAGCCGCTGTCGACACGGATGATCCCGTCCGGCGGGCCGGTGCGCGCGGTGCTCGAGGTGATCGGCGGAACCGCCCGCAAACTGGGCATCGCTCCGGGCGACCGCGTCGGCCATCCGATCTTCAAGGCGCGCTGAGTTGCTGGCTCAAGCGCAAGCGTGTATCGCGTCGTCCGTCGGGGCGTAGCGCAGCCCGGTAGCGCATCTGCTTTGGGAGCAGAGGGTCGCAGGTTCGAATCCTGCCGCCCCGACCAGCCAACCATCTGATTTTGCAGGGTTATCTTGTCATAATACACTGCGACGATAGCCGCGTTGTCAGGCTGCCTGCATGGGCTTATACGGACACCGACCCAAACTAACCGGTTCTCATCCCATGACAGCCCGCATTTACAAACCAGCCAAGACCGCCATGCAGTCGGGTAATGCCAAAACCAAGGGCTGGGTGCTCGATTTCGAGCCCGAGACGCCGCGCACGGTGGAGCCGCTGATGGGCTGGACCTCGTCCGGCGACATGCGCCAGCAGGTATACCTGCGCTTTGCCAGCAAGGAAGAGGCGACCGACTATTGCGAGCGCCATGGCATCGTCTATCAGGTGTCCGAGGAAGCGCCGCATGTCCGGCGCGGCATGTCCTATTCGGACAATTTCTCGTTCAAGCGCCGCGACGCCTGGACCCACTAACGTCGATTATCGGATGCGTGGGCGCCGCGTGGGTCACCCCCCAGTGTGCGGACCTAAAGGATGCCCATGGCGACCGCGCTGCGACGGTAATTATGCGCGAGGTCGATCACCGACTTGCACAGCGGCATGTTGACCTTGTCAGTGCCGCAGTCGGCGAGGAATTTACTAGCGAGCTTGATCTCGACAAAGGGCATTTCGCCGAGCCGCGCCAGCGCTGAATAGGCGAACAACTGGTATGGCAGATATCGAGCGTGATCATGCTGTTGGTCTTGATACCATGGCTAATCACTTACGGATTTCGCCGCAAAGCGGCCGCCCCTACTCAAAATTTGCCGCTTCGTTGGTACATCATGACCTTTCTCGGAATCGCGGTCGTCGCGGTGCTTGGCCTAAACGTCGCCAGTGTTCTGATTCATTCCGGTCCCGGCCCACTCGCGATAGCGACAATCTTTGTACTGTCCTTCGCCTCGGTTGCCTTCATCGCGACCTATTCGACCTTTCTGTTGGATTAGGCACGGACTCCGATGTGTACCGATGGCTCATGCCGGAATGCGGAGTGTCAAAATTAGGACTTATCCCGATCCAGCCATGACACACGTCACCTTCGGCATCATGGCCCGCCAATGCATAGCTTCGCTGGTCTGGACACATGAGGTCTTTGTCTAAAAGGAGGATTTATGAGACACCTGGCAGTTCAGTCGGTCTTTTGCAGGGGCCGAACGCCGTCCTCAGCAAGAGCATGAACGCAATGCTCGCACATACGCCGAGAAACTGGGTCACGATCCAGCCAGCCTAGAATTTCTGTATGTTCCGGATTTCCGTCCTTTCGCCCGCAAGTATCGGGTCGACCTCAAGTGCAAGGTACTGGTGGAAAACGAGACAGCCCGCAAAATCAAGAAGAAAAAAATCAAAAAAAGAAAGTCAAGGGAAAGTAGGGGCAAAGCCTCGCCCCGCCGATCCGATCAGTATCGACAATTTCACCTAAACTTTTTGCGCTTGCAGATGAGGTGATTAGCGATGTCCGCTATAGGCGGCGGGTTCAACCGATCGACGCAACGCCTTCTAATCTTGCCAGATGAGGAGGTATGCGTATGGAGGGGAATGCACGGACCTGGTTCACGCCGAAGCAGAA
>DATISB010000076.1:0-2079 GCA_035469145.1 Pseudolabrys sp. | reverse complement strand
CGCAAGGAGGGCGAGTCATGGACGATCATATCGCAGCTTTCGTCGCTTTCGATACGTCGAAGTTGCGTAACGCGGTGGCCATTGCCGAGGAGGGCCGAACGGGCGAAGTTCGGTTTTTCGGCGAGATCGACAACACGGCTGAGGCGACCGCCAAGCTGGTGAGGAAGCTGGCCGCGAAGTACGAGCGGGTGGCGTTTTGTTACGAGGCCGGCCCGACCGGGTACGGGCTCTACCGGCAGATCACCGATCTGGGGCACGAGTGCATGGTGGTCGCGCCCTCGCTCATTCCGAAGAAGCCTGGCGATCGGGTGAAGACCAATCGGCGCGACGCGCTCGGTCTTGCCAGGCAGTTGCGCGCCGGCGAGCTCACCGCGGTGTGGGTTCCTGACAGTCGTCATGAGGCGATGCGTGATCTCACGCGGGCGCGTGGAGCGGCGGTGCAGGATGTGCGGATGAAGGGCCAGCAGGTCTCGGCGTTCCTGCTGCGGCTGGGGCGCCATTACGATGCCGACAAGAAGACGTGGACCAAGGCGCACCTGAACTGGCTGGCCAGCCAGAAGTTCGAGCATCCGGAGCAGCGGATTGCATTCGAGGAGTTGCTGCTGGCGGTGCACCAGGCGCGCGAACGCGTCGCGCGGCTGGAACAGGCGATCCGGCTGGCGGTGCCGGACTGGTCGCTGGCCGAGGTCGTACCGGCGCTGATGGCGATGCGCGGGATCGACATGGTCACCGCGACGGCGTTCCTGGCCGAGATCGGCGACCTGTCGCGCTTCCGCACGCCGCGCCAGCTGATGGCCTATCTCGGACTGGTGCCGTCGGAGCGATCCACCGGCGACACGGTCGAGCGCGGGCCGATCACCAAGGCCGGCAACCGGCGGGCACGCCGGCTGCTGATCGAGAGCGCGTGGTCCTATCGACATCCGCCCCGTGTCGGCAAGGACAAGCAGGCCAAGGTGGCGGCCGCCCCGCGCGCGGTGCGCGAGATCGCCTGGAAGGCGCAGCACCGGCTCTATGCGCGCTACCGGGCGCTCACCCGCAAAGGCAAGCTCAAGACCGTGGCGATCACCGCCATGGCACGCGAGCTCGCCGCCTTCATCTGGGCTGTCAGTCGCGAGATCGCCAACACCGGCCACGCGGAGGCTCAGCAGGGCATTCGAGGATAAGAGAACGCGGCACTGCCGAGACCACAACAACCAGGGAGCCGGCGGCCGGCGGTCGACATCCGGCAATCAACAGATATCGTGCAAGGGCGGGGGCGAAGCCACGGCAGGGGGAATTCCCGTGATTGCTTTGTGGCCGATGCCAACATCGACGCCCGTCCGAAGACCGGGACAGCCCCAAGACGGACATTCGGTTCTGCGGTCAAACACGCGCATGAGAGGTTGATCACCGACGTCTCAAGGCTTCGTCCCCACCTTTGCACGATCATCCCGGCCACGCCTGCCGAGGCAAAGGCCTCGGCAGAAAAATAACTGCGCCTCGTTGCTTGACACGGGACATAAGAGCAATCTCCGCCATGGGTGCATGAGCAAGTGAAGAGGGATTGCTTCGCTTCCGCCTACGCGCTGCGCGCTTCGGCGCGACTGGAACCACGCCGTAGCTTGCGAAGCAAGCGAAGGCGGGTCGCTCGCAATGACGCCCTCATTGTGCGGGCTGGGCGTCGCCGGCGAGGTCGAGTTCCTCCCGCAACGGCACCTCGCCCGCCGCGAGCGCGACCGGCGCGAAGCTGCGGCGGTGGTGCGCGCACGGCCCGAGCTTTTCCAGCGCGCGGAAGTGCTCCGGCACGCTGTAGCCCATGTGGCGCTCGAAGCCGTAGCCCGGATGGGCGGCGCCGACCTGCACCATCAGGCGGTCGCGCGTCACCTTGGCGACGATCGAGGCGGCCGAGATCGACAGCACCAGCGCGTCGCCCGACACCACCGCCTGGCAGTCGCAGCCGCAGTCGATGCGGTCGATGCCGTCGACGAACACGAGGCGCGGCCGCACCGGCAGGGCGAGCACCGCCTGCCGGAGCGCCCACAGCGAGGCCTGGCGGATGTTGTCGCGGTCGATGCGCGCGCGCGAGCCGAACGCGATGCC
>DATISB010000075.1:0-39241 GCA_035469145.1 Pseudolabrys sp. | reverse complement strand
TCCCGGCGGTCAGCCACATCTTCAATTTCGACGTGCCGCATCACCCCGACGATTACGTCCACCGCATCGGCCGCACCGGCCGCGCCGGCTTGAGCGGCACCGCCATCACCATCGTGGCGCCGATCGACGGCAAGGCGGTTTCCGCCATCGAGCGGCTGATCGGCCAGACCATCCCCTGGATGGGCGAGCCGGCGCCGGTCGAGAGCCGCGACACGCGCGAGAGCCGGCCGCACGAGGGCGAGCGCAGCCATCGCGGCGGGCGTAACCGCCGCCACAGCCGCGAGCACCAGCCGCAACCCCGTCAAGATAGAGGACCGCCGCGCGCCGCCCAGCCGCAACCCCGTCCGAACCAGGAACCGGCGCGCGACGATCAGCCGCAGCCACCGCGATCCCAGCTCCAGCTGCAACCCCAGCATGCTGAGGAATCCGACGGCAGCCACCTGCCGGCTTTCCTGCTGCGCCCGGTATCGCTCAAAGCCTGATAAGGGCCAATTTTTGGGAGCGTTTCGCCGCTCCCGCGCATAAATATTGCAGCGCAACCGGTTCCAATTTTACCGCCGATTCATTTCCCTCACCTACCGTCCCAGCAGGGGCGCGACGCGGCCATTAGACCGCGCGCGTGCGGCCTTGCAGGTAGAACGCCTGCATTGGGGGATTTGCGATGGCCGAATATGCCGACGAGCACGAACGCACGATGGCGTTCGCGGAGATCGCGCTCGGCCAGATCAAGGCGCTGCGCCAGGCGGCCACGCCGCGCAATTACGAGATATGGTACGCCTACGCCACCGGCTATCACCCCTCGCTCAATCAAAAGATCAACGAGACGCTCAAGAACAGCGGCATTCTCGCCGAGAACAATCTTGAGAACATCTACGCGACCTACCTGTCGCCGACCCGGCTGACCGAACGGATCGACGAGGTCGGCAGCCAGGTCAAAGGCGAGATCGAGCAGGTGATGTCGATGATCGACAGCGCCGCCGGTTCCGCCAGCAGCTACACCGAGAGCCTGGCCAGCATGTCGGAAAAGATCGGCCAGTCGAAGGACCGCGAAGGCCTGCGCACCATCGTCGAAAGCCTGGTGCACACCGCCAAGGAGATGGAAGTCTCCAACATTAAGCTGGAAGAACGGCTTAACGCATCGAAGCGGGAAATCCTTGATCTGCATGCGAACCTCGAGGCGGTGCGCAGCGAAAGCCTGACCGACCCCCTGACCCAACTCGCCAACCGCAAGTTCTTCGACACCACGCTGGAAAAGGCCATCGAAGACTCGCGCGCCAAGAACGAAGCGCTATCGCTGATGCTAACCGACATCGATCATTTCAAGAATTTCAACGACAGTTACGGCCACCTCACCGGCGATCAGGTGCTCCGCCTGGTCGCGATGTCGATGAAGCAGAACGTCAAGGGCCAGGACACCACCGCCCGCTACGGCGGCGAGGAATTCGCCATCATCCTGCCGAACACGGTGCTGCGCTCGGCGATCACGGTAGCCGATCACATCTGCCGCGCAGTGATGACCAAGGAATTGATGAAGCGTTCGACCGGCGAGCATCTCGGCCGCGTGACGGTCTCGATCGGGGTCGCGACCTTGCACAAGGCCGACACCTTGTAGTCGCTGATCGAGCGTGCCGACGCCTGCCTCTATGCCGCCAAGCGCCACCGCCGCAACCGCGTGATGTGCGAGACAGACCCGGAAGTCACCGCCGGCGGCACCGCGATGCAGGTCGCGTAACGAACGGCTATCTGATTTCAACGAAATATAAGGGTTATTCCGCCGCGCCCTTGGCCGGCGAGAGCTGTACGGATTCGCCGCAGCCGCAGGCGCCGGTCTGGTTCGGATTGTTGAAGACGAACTGGGCGGACAACTTGTCGGCCTTATAGTCCATCTCGGTGCCTAGCAGGAACAGCACCGCCTTCGGATCGACCATGATCTTGACGCCCTTGTCCTCGACCACCTCGTCGCTCGGCTTGATCGCGTCGGCATATTCCATAGTGTATTCCATGCCGGCGCAGCCGCCGTTCTTGACGCCGACGCGCACGCCGGCGACCGGTCGGTCGGCGCGCGCCATCACGTCCTTGATGCGCAGCGCGGCGGCGTCGGTGAGCCGCATCACTTGGGGTCGGGGTCGTGCAGTGGCCATGGCAGTCCTCGTCAATCTCTATTTGTTGTTTCAGCCCTGCGAACGTCAATCACCACATGTTTAAGACGAGTCGGGCCTCGTCCGACATCCGGCTCGGATCCCAGGGCGGATCCCACACCACCTCGACCTTGGCGTCCTTCACGCCCGCCACGCTGGCGACCGCATTCTCTACCATAATGGGGAGTTCCTGCGCCGACGGACAATTGGGCGAGGTGAGCGACATGTCGATCTTGACCGACCGGTCGTCGCCGATATCGATCTTGTAGATCAGCCCAATCTCGTAGATATCGGCCGGAATTTCAGGGTCGTAGACGGTCTTCAAGCCGGCGATGATGTCGTCGGTGAGCCGGCTGAGCTCATCTTGCGACAGCGCGGAGGAGCCGGTCACGGCGGCGTTTTCCGGCGGCTTTTCCGTCGCGGCGACGTTGTCGGTCATATTGCCGGTATTAGGGGTTTCGTCGGTCATGCGAAAAATTCCTGCGCCTTGACCAGGGAGGCGGCCAGCACGTCCACCTCATCCTTGGTGTTGTACATCGCAAACGAAGCGCGGCACGTGGCGGTGAGGCCAAAGCGTGCCAGCAAAGGCATCACGCAATGGGTGCCGGCGCGTACCGCCACGCCGGCGCGGTCGATGATGGTGGCGACATCGTGCGGATGCGCGCCTTTGATCTCGAAGGAAACGATCGGCCCCTTGTCGGGCGCCTTGCCGATGATGCGAAGTGAATTGATCGCGCCGAGCCGCTCCTGCGCGTATTTGACCAGCGCGCCCTCGTGGCCGCGGATGCGCGACTTGCCGATGGTATTGACGTAGTCGATCGCGGCGGCGAGCCCGATCGCCTGCACAATCGCCGGCGTGCCGGCCTCGAAGCGGTGCGGCGGCGCGCCATAAGTGACGCGGTCCTGGAACACCTCATGGATCATCTCGCCACCGCCGTTGAACGGTGGCATGGCGGCGAGCAGATCGTATTTGCCGTACAGCACGCCGATCCCGGTCGGGCCGTAGAGCTTATGGCCGGTCATGACGTAGAAGTCGCAATCGATATCGCTCACGTCGACGTCGAGATGCACGGCGCCTTGCGCGCCGTCGATCAGCACCTGAATGCCGCGCGCATGCGCGAGCTTCACCACCTCTTTCACCGGCACCATGGTGCCGAGTGCGTTCGACATCTGCGTGATGGCGACCAGCTTGGTGCGCGGTCCGAGCAGCTTCTCAAATTCGTCGATCAGGAAGTTGCCCTCATCGTCGACCGGCGCCCATTTGATCACGGCGCCTTGGCGCTCGCGCAGGAAATGCCAGGGCACGATGTTGGAATGGTGCTCCATGATCGAGAGCACGATCTCATCGCCCGCTTTGATGCGCTCGCGCCCGAACGTATAGGCGACCAGATTGATCGCCTCGGTGGCGTTGCGGGTGAAGATGATCTCTTCCGGGCGCCCGGCATTGAGGAATGCGCGCACAGTCTCGCGCGCGCCCTCATAGGCTTCCGTCGCCTCGTTCGCCAGATAATGCAGCCCGCGATGCACGTTGGCATATTGCTCGGTATAGGCCTTCTGGGTGCGGTCGAGCACTTGGCGAGGCTTCTGCGCCGACGCCGCGTTGTCAAGATAGACCAGCGTTTTGCCATAAACCTGCAGCGCCAGCGCGGGAAAATCCGCGCGGATTTTGGCGACGTCGTAGGAATCGTTGCTGACCTCCGGATGCAGAGTCATGACCGGCTCCCCAGCCACTTGAGTGCGGCGAACATCAGCGCGCGACGGATGCCCTCGTGTGCGATCTCTTCGATGGTCTCGTCGATGAAGGCCTGGATCAGCAGGGCTTCCGCTTCCTTCGCCGGAATACCGCGCGACATCAAATAGAACTTCAAACCGGGATCGAGCGCGCCGGCGGTGGCGCCGTGGCCGCAGACCACGTCGTCGGCGAAAATTTCCAGCTCCGGCTTGTTGTCTGCTTCCGCCTCGTCCGACAGCAGCAGCGCGCGCGTCATCATCTTGCCGTCGGTCTTCTGCGCGTGCGGCTCGACGATGATCTTGCCCTGGAAAATGCCGTGGCTTTCGCCGTCGAGCACCGATTTGAACCGCTCGCGGCTCACGCAGCCGCCGGCGGCGTGGCTGATCACCAGCGTGTTGTCCACGTGTTGGCGGCCCTTGAGCAGGCTGGCGCCATCGATCATACCTTCACTGCCCTCGCCGCCAAAGCGCACGAAGGTCTGATTGCGCACCACGGCGCCGCCGATGGTGAATGCAAAATCCTTGTAGTTCGCCTTTTTGCCGACCGTGACGCCAAGCGTCGAGACGCGCAAGGCCGCGCTGCCGTCGCATCCGATCTTGACGTGATCGACCCGGGCATTGTCGCCGATCGTCAGTTCGAGCGCCGAATTGACCTGATAATCGATGCCCTCTGGACCGGAGAACGACTCGATCAGCGTCACCTGCGCGCCCGGCTCGACAATCACGACACAACGCGGATACATCGCGGCGGCGGCCTCGCCGGAAAACACATGAGCGATATGGATCGGTTTGACCAGAGCCGCGCCGCGTTTGATGCGCAGCGCCACGCCGCCACCCATAAAGGCGGTGTTAAGCCAGTGGGCGGGATCGTCGCTGCCGGGGATCTGCCCCAGCCGGTAATCCGTATTTTCGGCGAGAAACTTGAACAATTCGACGATCGTAATGCCCGGATCGTAACCATTGACATCGCTCCACGCCGGCTCATAGCGGCCATTGATGATGGCGATGCAGTCGGAGTCGACGCCAGTCAGGATTGGCGCAATGCCGCCTTTCGGCTTTGCGCCGGCTGGCCCCGCCAGCGGCTTGGCCTCGCGCATCAGCACGCGCAGGTCGGTGTATTTCCATTCCTCGACGCGCCGATGAGGCAGACCTTTCGCGTCGAAACGCTTGAACGCGTCCTCGCGCAATGCGGCGACCGCACCCTTGCCCGGCAGCCTGTCGCGCGCCGCCGTAAAGGCGGCAGCCAACGCCTGCTCGGCGGCGGTCTTCGTGTTGCGCACTTCCACGTTCATTACGCCGCCTCGTCCGCGAATTGCGCATAGCCGGTGGCTTCGAGTTCGAGCGCCAATTCCTTGCCGCCCGATTTTACCACTTTGCCCTTGGCCATCACGTGCACCACGTCGGGCACGATGTAATTAAGCAGCCGTTGGTAATGCGTGATGACGATCATCGAGCGCTCGGGCGAGCGCAGCCGGTTGACGCCATCCGAGACGATCTTGAGCGCGTCGATGTCGAGCCCGGAATCGGTTTCGTCGAGCACCGCCAGCCGCGGCTCCAGCACCGCCATTTGCAGGATTTCGTTGCGCTTCTTCTCGCCGCCGGAAAAACCGACGTTCACTGCCCGGCGCAGCATCTCCTGGTCGATGCCGAGAAGTTTGGAGGTCTCGCGCACCCGCTTCATGAAGTCGGGGGTGGAGAATTCCGGCTCGCCGCGATGTTTACGCTGCGCGTTGAGCGCGGTGCGCAGAAAGGTCATGGTGGCGACGCCCGGCACTTCAACCGGATATTGGAAGGCGAGGAACAGTCCCTTGGCGGCGCGCTCATCCGGCGCCATCCCAAGGATGCTCTCGCCGTCGAGCAGCACCTCGCCCTCGGTGACGTGGTAGTTGTCCTTGCCGGCTAGCACATAGGCGAGCGTGGACTTTCCCGAGCCGTTCGGGCCCATGATGGCCGCGACCTGGCCCTTTTCGATGGTCAGCGTCAGGCCGTTGAGGATTTTCTTGTCCTCGACTTCGACATGCAGATTTTTGACTTCAAGCAACGACATTATTTTTCCGTCCTATTTTTCTTCGCCGTCGTAATAGTCGGCCTTTTCCACGCGCCCCATGCCCGAATAACTCGCGGTGCGGAAATCGCCATTCTTGACGCCGGCCATCACACCGATTTTTCCGGAATCCGGATAATCTACGACCTCGGTCGCCGCCACGCTGGAAATGCCGAGATAGCGCAGCTCGCCATTGCCCGTATTGATGAGTTGATGCGCCTTGGTGCCGGCGGGCGCCGCCACAAGATCGCCCGTCTTGACCGACAGCGCGTCCTCGCCCCAGCGATATTGTCCTTCGCCCGACAGGACGAAGAACAACTCGTCCATCACATGATGGCGGTGAAACGGAAATGCCTTCTTGCCCGGCGGCACCACATGCACGGCGCAGCCCAACGCGTTGAGGCCGAGCATAGGCCCAACACGGCCCCATTTAACGGCAAACGACTTGCCGTTGCCTCGGTCCGTCAACGGCACGTCATTCACATTGATGACAGGCATTTCGCTCATCCCACGCTGCCTTCGAGCGAGATCGAAATCAGCTTCTGCGCTTCGACCGCGAATTCCATCGGCAACTGTTGCAGCACGTCCTTAACGAAGCCATTGACCACGAGAGCGGTCGCCTCCTCCGCCGACATGCCGCGCTGGCGGCAGTAGAACAACATGTCTTCGGAGATTTTCGAGGTGGTGGCCTCGTGCTCGAAAACGGCGGAGGAATTTTTCGCCTCGATATAGGGCACGGTGTGCGCGCCGCATTGATCGCCGATCAGCAGTGAGTCGCAATTGGTAAAGTTGCGCGCGCCCGTTGCCTTGCGGTGCGCGGAAACTAGTCCGCGATAGGTGTTGTCGGATTTGCCGGCCGCGATGCCCTTGGAGATGATACGGCTGGTGGTGTTCTTGCCGAGATGCAGCATCTTGGTACCGCTGTCGACCTGCTGGCGGCCATTGGAGATGGCAATCGAATAGAACTCGCCGCGCGAATTGTCGCCGCGCAGGATGCAGCTCGGATATTTCCAGGTGATGGCCGAGCCGGTCTCGACCTGGGTCCAGGAAATCTTCGAGCGTGCACCGCGGCAGTCGCCGCGCTTGGTGACGAAGTTAAAGATGCCGCCCTTGCCGTCGGCGTCGCCCGGATACCAGTTCTGCACTGTAGAATACTTGATTTCCGCTTCGTCGAGCGCGACTAACTCGACTACTGCAGCGTGCAACTGGTTCTCGTCGCGCATGGGGGCAGTACAACCTTCCAGGTAGCTCACGTAAGCGCCCTTGTCGGCGATGATCAGCGTGCGCTCAAACTGCCCGGTGTTCGCCTCGTTGATGCGGAAATAGGTGGACAATTCCATCGGGCAGCGCACGCCGGCCGGCACGTAGACGAATGAGCCGTCGGAGAACACCGCCGAATTCAACGTGGCAAAGAAGTTGTCGGTGACCGGAACGACCGAACCGAGATACTTCTTCACCAATTCTGGATGTTCGCGCACGGCCTCCGACATCGGCATGAAAATCACGCCGGCGCGCTTGAGCTCTTCCTTGAAGGTGGTGGCGACTGAAACCGAATCAAATACCGCGTCCACCGCCACTCGTCGCTCGCCTTCCGGGCGCACCACGCCGGCGAGAATTTCCTGCTCGCGCAGAGGAATGCCGAGCTTCGCGTAGGTCTTGAGAATTTCCGGATCGACTTCGTCGAGCGAGGCCAGCGCATTCTTCTTCGGCGCCGAATAATAATAGGCGTTCTGATAATCGATCTTTGGATAGTTGACGCGCGCCCAGGACGGCTCGCGCATGGTCAGCCAGCGCTTATAGGCTTCCAGCCGCCAGGCCAACATCCATTCCGGCTCGTTCTTCTTGGCCGAGATGAACCGAACGGTATCTTCCGAAAGACCCTTGGGGGCCTTATCGGATTCGATATCGGTGACGAACCCGTATTTATATTGATCAACGTCGATGCGTCGGACTTGCTCGACGGTCTCTTGTACGGCCGGCATTCTTCCCTCCGCTCACGGTTTCAAGGACCGCGGGTTGGATTTGTCGGTTATGGTCGGTTCGCTTATCGCGTTGCGATCATTCCTTGTGGTGGCGCCTCAGGCGGCCAAGCCTGCATTCATATGCCTCTTACGTAAGGACGAAACGACTTTAGTCAAAGCATTGATCAGATTTTCGATATCACGCTCGCTCGTTGCCCAGCCCAGGCTGACGCGCACCGCGCCCTGCGCGAGCGAAGGTTCCACCCCCATGGCCGCCAGCACATGTGAGGCTTGCACCTTGCCGGACGAGCAGGCGGACCCGGAAGATACAGCTATATCATTGAGATCAAAGGCGATTATGGCCGTTTCCGCCTTCATCCCGGGAACCGTAAACAGAGTCGTATTGGGCAACCGCGGCGCGCTTTCCCCGAAAATCACTGTATCAGGCAACGCCGCCTTGATGCCCGCTTCCATGCGGTCGCGCTGCTCCGCCATGAGCGCGGCGTCCGCCTGATTTGCGGCTGCCGCAGCCGCGGCGCCAAAGCCGGCAATAGCCGCGACATTCTCGGTTCCCGCGCGCTGCGAGCGCTCCTGGCCGCCGCCCCTGATCAGCGGGTCGGCGATATGGATATCGCTACGGCGAATCAGCGCGCCCGCGCCTTGCGGTCCCCCGAGCTTATGGGCGGAAAGGCTCATGAGATCGGCCTCGAGTTCGCCGATCCGGCAATCGATGCGGCCCGGGCCCTGCACCGCGTCGACGTGCAGCACGCCGTTCGCCGCATGCACGATTGCCGCGATATCCGCGATCGGCTGGATCACGCCGGTTTCGTTGTTGGCGAGCATCACCGAGATCAGTGGGCGTTCGGCCCGAGCAATGGCACTTGTAAGAGCATGAAGATCGACCACGCCGTTGCCGGTCACCGGCAATTCTTCGACCTGCTCGGCCGGAAAGCGCCCGCCGTTGCGCACCGACGGATGCTCGATGGCCGAGACGAATAAACGGTCACGCGGCTCCTTACGCCCGCCGATCTCAATCGCGGGGGTTAGAGCCAGCATGTTGGATTCGGTGGCGCCGCTGGTGAAGGTGACGTTCTTGGCTTCGGCCCCGGCGAGGCCGGCGACCTGCTCGCGCGCCTGCTCGACCAGACGGCGGGCGGCGCGCCCTTCGGCATGAATCGAGGAGGCGTTGCCGGTCAGCTCAAGCGCAGCGACCATGGCGGCGCGCGCCTCCTGCCGCAGGGGGGCGGTGGCATTCCAGTCGAAATAGGCCCGCTCGCTCATGGAATTCGTCAGTATCCAATTACCGCTATGTCTCTAGACCCCGCAAAAAGCTTGCTTTTCGCCCTGGTGATCGTGTTAGAAGCCGCCATCACGCGGCAACTTATAGCCTGTGTTGCGGTAGTGAACAGCGGAATTCAATAAATTTAGAATAATTCTAAACTAGTGCTTTATCCGCAAGTTCCAACAGGCGTCGAACACAAACTCCAATGCCGTGGGTCAAACGCGGCAGGCTTGGATATAGAGGTCGACAGCAATGCCTGAGGTCATCTTCACCGGTCCGGCCGGACGCATCGAGGGCCGGTACCACCCGGCGCGGCAGAAGAACGCGCCGATCGCGATCGTCCTGCATCCGCACCCGCAATTCGGCGGGACGATGAACCACCCGATCATCTACCAACTCTACTACGCCTTCGTGCACCGCGGCTTCTCGGCGCTACGGTTCAATTTCCGCGGCGTCGGCCGCAGCCAAGGCAGTTTCGATCACGGCACCGGTGAATTGTCCGATGCCGCTGCCGCGCTTGACTGGGCGCAGACCATCAACCCGGAAGCCAAGAGCTGCTGGATCGCCGGCTTCTCGTTCGGCGCCTGGATCGGCATGCAACTGCTGATGCGGCGGCCGGAGATCGAAGGCTTCATCTCGATCGTCCCGCCCGCTAACCTCTACGACTTCTCGTTCCTGGCGCCCTGCCCGTCCTCCGGCCTGATCATCCATGGCGAAAAGGACGCGGTGGTGCCGCCCAAAGACGTCACTACTTTGGTCGACAAGCTCAAGACGCAAAAGGGCATCGTGATAGAGCAGAAGATAATCCCGGGCGCCAACCATTTCTTCGATGGCAAGGTGGAGCCGCTGCTCACCAATATCTGCGCCTATCTCGACAAGCGGCTCAAGACTGACCGCAAGCCGAGCGCGGCGTAAGACGCACTTTATGAAAACTTCTTCACCGCCAGCACGGCATTGAGCCCACCGAAGGCGAAGGAATTCGACAGCGCTGCGTCGATTGTCATCGCGCGCGCTTCGTTCGGCACGTAATCGAGATCGCAGGCCGGATCGGGCCCGAGATAGCCGATGGTCGGCGGCACACTCCCTTCGCGCAGCGCCAGTAAGGTGGCCACCATTTCGAGCGCGCCGGAAGCGCCGAGTGCATGCCCGACCATGTACTTGGTCGATGACACCGCCAATTTGCCAGCCTGCGAACCGAACACCTGATGCAACGCCTGGGTCTCGGCCACATCACTCATAACGCTAGAGCCCCATCACTTCTTTTTCGTTCGGTCCATTGCGTCGAGACGCGTTGCTAGGCCTTCCACCTTTTCATGAAGCTGTTTTTGCGCCGACCGGCTACCGGCTCTATTCGGACGGCGAGCAGGTCTTGCTGCGTAAAGCGCTCGCCATCGGTCTCGATCAGCGCCACATCGACGCCGTCGAGCGAGGTCCCGCTCATCAGCCCGATTGCCCGTATTGCCCCCAACACTAACCCCTTCATTTTTGTTTGCGCATGATCTTATCCGAAAACCGGTACCCACTTTTCGGGATCATGCACCGGTTGAATCCGACGCCGGACCTGTTACACCACCCGCGCCCAAGTGAAGCGACTAGCCGCGCCGAGCACAGTCAATGAGCGCCTATAAATCCGACTTTCTTAATATTCTGGCCGAGCGCGGCTTCATCCACCAGGTATCGGAGCCGAACGCACTGGACGCGCGCGCCAAGGCGGGCGCGATCACCGGCTATATCGGCTTCGATTGCACGGCGGCCTCGCTACATGTCGGCTCGCTGCTGCCGATCATGATGCTGTATTGGATGCAGCAAACCGGGCACCGGCCGATCGCGCTGATGGGCGGCGGTACCACAAGGGTGGGAGATCCATCCGGCAAGGACGAGAGCCGGCGCATCCTCACCGACGAGATGATCGAGCAGAACCTCAAGGGCATCCGCGCGATCTTCTCGAAATTTTTGAAATTCGAAGACGCCGGCGGCAATGCCGTCATGGTCAACAATGCCGACTGGCTCAACAAGCTCAATTACATCGATTTCCTGCGCGACGTGGGCAAGCATTTCTCGGTCAACCGCATGCTCTCCTTCGACTCGGTGAAGCTGCGGCTCGACCGCCAGCAGGAACTTTCGTTCCTGGAATTCAACTACATGGTGTTGCAGGCCTATGACTTCGTCGAGCTGCACAAGCGCACTGGCTGCGTTTTGCAGATGGGCGGCTCCGATCAGTGGGGCAATATCGTCAACGGCATCGATCTCGGCCGCCGCATGCTGAACGCGCAACTGTTCGCGCTCACCTCGCCGCTGATCACCACATCGTCCGGCGCCAAGATGGGCAAGACCGCCGCTGGCGCGGTCTGGCTCAACGCCGACCTGGTGAGCCCATATGACTACTGGCAATACTGGCGCAACACCGAGGACGACGACGTCGTACGCTTCCTCAAGCTGTTCACCGTGCTGCCGCTGGATGAGATCGGCCGGCTCGCCGCGTTGAAAGGCCAAGACGTCAACGAGGCCAAGAAGGTGCTCGCCACCGAAGCGACCGTGCTGGTGCACGGCCGCGCCGCCGCTGATCAAGCTGGCGACACGTCACGCAAAACATTCGAGGAAGGTACATTCGCCGGCGCGCTCCCGACGGTAGTGATTCTGCGTGCCGAACTCGACAAGGGCCTCGGCGTCCTCACAGCATTCGCGGAAAAGGCCGGCCTCGTCACCTCCAACGGCGAAGCGCGCCGCCAAATCAAAGCGGGCGGTCTCAAGATTAACGATGCGACGGTGAGCGACGAAAAAATGGTGTTGTCTGCGAAGGACCTATCGCCGGATGGTGTGATCAAGCTTTCGCTAGGCCGCAAAAAACACGTGCTCATCAAGCCGGTCTAGCGCGACGGTGGAATGAAATTGCGATCGAAATTGTCGGGCGACGGGATGAACTTGCGCAGCAGCCCGGGCGCGATCGCGGTCACCGGATTGACCGTGATGCGCGGCGCGTTGGGCGGGCCGAACGCCTCGTAGGTGATGCCGAGCAGGCCCTCGTTGCTACCGGCGCCGAGGATCAGCCCGACGATCGGGATCTGCCCGAACATGTTGTTGAGACCGTAGAACGGCACGAATGTTCCGCGCAGTCGCACCTCATCCTTGACGTAGTCGATCTGCCCTTCGATGGTCGCACCCACTACCGGTCCGCGCACCACGCCATCGCGCACAGCCATGCGTCCGGGCACCCGCGTGAATTCGCAATGCATCTCGGAAAATTGCACGCCGCTGGACACTTGGCCGGGCGCGCCCGCGACCACGCGATCTAACCCCGGTTCGCCGCGCACGACCAAATTACGTATAAACAGGGTGCCTTCTTGCGGCGGGCGTTCCGGTGTCGGCAGGTCCATCGCCACCCACATCTGCCCGCCAAACATGCGCGGATACATGTCGGTGAACCGGAACAACGAGCCGGCATCGTCGGTCTCGAAATAGACGACCGGGTGATTGTCGCGGGCGCGCACGCGCAGGTCGCCATTGAGCGGGGTGTCGCTGCCGATCTTGGCGTTCATCGCGAAGCTGCGGATGCGGCCGCCCCGACGCGTGAGCTTGAGATCGAGCCCTCGCAGCGTTTCGCCGTTGTGGCCGACGACGGCGCCGAGCTTGATGTCGAGGTCGAGATCCGTCTGTTTTTGGTTGGACTTGTCCGGCGCCACACCGGCGAGCGCGTTTTTCACGAATTTGGTTCCGTCGAAGACGTCACCGCGCACCGCCACGCGCAGCACGCCGTCGCTGCTGCGGTCGGCCTTGAGCGAGACCTTGTCGCCGTCCGACATGCTGAACACCGGAAAATTCGCCGACACGATGTCGCTTGCGGCGCTGAGTTCAACCGATCCCTTCACGTTCATGCCCGGACCGATGATGGTGAGATCGTCGAAGTGCAGGGATTGGCGGGTCTTGACCAGCGTGTAGGTCGCGTGCGCCGGCTTGCCAGCCGCCTTCACCCAACCCGGCAGCAGGTTGTCGATCTTCACCGGTGTGAGATCGGCGTCCACGATCATCGGCGGGTCCTCGCCGTCGCCACCAGTCCGGGTGACGACCTTGACCGGGATCGCGCCAGTGACGGTGCCGCCGAGATCGATGCCGAGCCGGCGGCGTGCGACCTCGTCAATCATCGCCTGAAAATGCAACTCAGCGTCCGCGAAGCCGTTTTTCTTATTCAGATCGATGGTCGCTGGCGTGCCATTGATTTTGACGTCGCCGGTGATCTGATAGCCGTCGGGGGAAGCGGTCACCCGCAGCGCCGAGGCTTCGACCTTTTGTCCCAACAGCAATTTGTCGGCGGCAAAATTGGTTAGATCCGCGGTGACGGTATAGGTCGCGCTATTTTTCGGAACGTCGCGCCCGACCAATAGACTGATGGTGACTTGGGCAGCGACCGTACCGCGGCTCGACGCCGGATCGAGCACCGTCCCGACATTATCGCGTAGCCCGTCGCTGGCCAACAGGGCGGCAACCGCCGGCACCGCCCCGTCGATGCGGAAGCGGGTGCGCGCCGGTGACGGACTGAGGTGAGTATTCGGTATTTCGAAAACTCCGTTCGCAATATTGAGCTTGCGCCCCGTCGTCACCTCCACGGTGCCGCGGCCGAGGCTGACATTGGCGAAGCCGCCGGTGATGTGCGCCGTAAGATCGGCGTCGCGGATTGCCGGCAAGGTGTCGAGCGGACGCAGGGTCATTCCGCTGGTCTCGATATCGACCGACAGCCCTTCGTCGAGCATAGGCGGGCCATTGGCTTTGAAGTTCGCCAGCGGCGCATTGCCGGCAACCACAACGCGCTCGACGATGCCGCCGGACATGTGGCTCTCGACCCACTCGCGCAAATGGACGGCGGTGAACACCGGCCACATGCGCTTGAATACCGCCATCGGCATGCGCGTGGCGGCGATGCCGAATGCCAAATGCGGCTCGGCGCCGGAATAATCCAGGCTGCCGGTGAACGCGACCGCAACATTGTGCGAAGGCCGCGTATCGATGCGGCTGAAGTCGCCCTGTTCGAGATCGACGCGGCGACGCACTGTGTCAATGCGCGCGCGCACCACCACCCTGTTAAGGGCAAAACTCTCCTCGTCGGATCTTCCCACTGAGGCCAGAATGATCGGGTCGATCACGGGATCGCCGCGCGCCAGGCTGAACAGCCAGACGCCGTTCTGGTCGGCGGGCAACTCCAGCGCGGCGCGCAACGTGAACTGATTGCCGCCCGATTGGATCTGAAACGGAATGATCAAGGCATGTTGGCGCGCCTCCCAATTGAACCGGACGTCGGCGCGATTGATTTTCAAACTAGGATTTTCGCTGTCGGGATCGACGATAGTGCCCTCATCCGCGATCACCTGGCCCTGCAGCCGCTCCAGCGTGCCACCGGATGAGATTTCCGCGCGCACGCTTGCCGACAGCGGCAAGTCGACGTCGAGATTGCCTTCGTTGAGGCGCATGGCCAGAAGAATGTCCTTGGATGAGACATGCCGCGCTTCGATACCGACCGCGCGCACGCCGTCGCCGAGTGGCCGCATCGCGGCGCTCAACACCCATGGCCGGTCGGGGTCGTCCGACGCCAGACGAAAGACTACACCGCCCTGATGCGGCCGGGTTAGGCTCACATTGATCCGGCTGAACGTCCAATGCTTGCCGTTGCGCTGATCGTCTACGATCAGATTGCCGTTCTTGAGACCGAGCTCGCGCAGATCGTGACCATCGAGGCCGGTAGCGCCCAAGCTATCGATCCAGCCGAGGATGCCGGCGACGCCCTGCGAGCCGGCGTGTAGCGGTCCCTGCGGCAGTGAATCGGCCGGCCGGTCGGGATGCGCCACAGGCAGTGTTGGGGACGCGGTGGCGATCGGCCGCTTGTTGGCGCCGGCGAACACGGTGACCCCGCCGTCGGTTTCGATCCGCACCGACAATTCGGCCCCGACCAGATTGAGGCTTGACGCACGCACATTGCCGGTCAGCAGGCCGGCGCCGGAAATACCCACTTCAGCTTTCGGCGCGATCGCGACCACCGTGCCGTCGACGTCGCGCACGACGATATCGCGCAAACGTAGGGATGTGCGGCCGTTCTCGTCGCGCTCGATCTGGGTGCCGCCGACCGATACGCTCTGTTTGCCGCCAAAATTCTTCTCGATCGCCGCTTTTAGCCACGGCGTCGCCACATCGAGTTCGATCGGGCCACTCGATAGACGCCACCACAGGCCGGCGATGGCGACCGCGACAACCGCGAAAGTGAGCGTCGCAGCCCAGAACATCCGCCGCACCAAAGGCCGGCGCACAAGCCCGACCACGCCACGGCGCAGCGCGTTCCACAGCCGACGGCTGGAACCTTGCGCCGCATGATGATGACCATGATGCGGATGCTGGCTCGCGCCCGGCGCGTGGCGGGCTGGATGCCTAGTATCGTGTTCGCTCGGTGTCATGCCCTAATGGGCGCCCCTCGTCCGACGCATTGTGTGTATTCTGCCGCCGGCCGGGATTTCGTCCAGCGCGGCCCGTGGTACGTAACCGTGGAACCGCTTGCGCCCACCCCATGCAACTGGCAATTCCAACATTGACGGGTCGAAAACGACGAAAGGAAGGCATATGGGACGCGAACTTGACGCGGGCTCGCAGGCGCCCGCGTTCAGCTTGCAGCGTGACGGCGGAACGACGGTAACGTTGAAGGATTTCAAGGGCCGCAACCTCGTTCTCTATTTCTACCCCAAGGCCGACACTCCCGGCTGCACCAAGGAAGCCATCGCATTTTCGGCTTTACGCGCCGCCTTTGCCAAAGCCGGCACCGAGATTCTCGGCGTCTCGGCCGATCCGGTGCAGGCACAGAACAAATTCAAATCCAAGCACAAGCTCAAAATCGCGCTCGCCTCCGACGAGGCCAAGAAGATGCTGGAAGCTTATGGCGCTTGGGGTGAGAAATCGATGTACGGGCGTAAATACATGGGCGTCATCCGCAAGACTTTTCTGATCGACGGGAAAGGCCGCATCGTCCACATTTGGCCGAAGGTGAGCGTTCCGGGACACGCTGAAGAGGTCCTCGAGGCCGCAAAAGCTTTGTGATTTCCCCACATGCGAACAGCGCGGATTTCCGCTTTTTTAACCATAAGCGATTGATATCGGCAGGCTGGTCCACCGGCTTCGGCCGCGGCCGAACCGGCGCGGAGCGTCGATGTCGCATTCGTCCCAATCGTATTATCCGACCGCCGATCACGCCGGCCGCACCGCGCAACCCCGCGCGCGATCGGCCGCCGCCGTGTCCCGCCACCTGCACCGCGCCCACGGCGACTACACGCTGGTGCACGGTGGACGCCAGGTCCGCCTCGGCCCGATCGCGTTCTGGATCGTGGTCGGCACGCTGGTGGTCATGGCGGTATGGTCGATCGCGACCGGAACCTATTTCGCATTCCACGAGGACGTGCTCACCCGCCTGATCGGCCGTCAGGCAGTAATACAGATCGCCTACGAGGATCGCATCGCCGAACTGCGTGCGCAGGTCGATCGCATCACCAGCCGGCAATTGCTCGACCAGGAACAATTCGAGCAGAAGCTCAGCGCGCTGTTACAGCGGCAGGTGACGTTGGAGCAGCGCACTTCGGCGCTCGGCGGCGATATTTCCACCACCGGCTCGATCCGGCCCGCGCGCAACGCGCTGCCGGCGCAAGCGCCGGCCGACCGGCCGGTCAAGGCCTCCCCGATCAACGACACGGTTATTTTCTCGGCACCGGCCGACCGTGAGACGCGGCTTGAATCGCGCGAATTGCCGGCGAGCATGACGCGCATCGCTAGCCGCGGCGACGCCAGCGGGCTCGACGGCATTCTCGGTCGATTGTCTGCCGTGCTCGACAAGGTCGAGCACCGGCAGACCGCCGCGCTGACCGATCTGGAAGAGCGCGTCGACACCAAGGCGCGACGCATGCGCAGCGTGCTCGGCGATCTTGGCGTTGATCCTGCCAAGCCGCCGGCGGGCAATGGCCTGGGCGGGCCGTTCGTGCCGTTGAAGCCGCCGCACTCGGGCGCCAGCGCATTCGAGCGCCAGCTCTACCGCATCAATGTGGCACGCGCAGAGATCAATCAATATTCCCACACGTTGGTCGCTGTGCCGGTGCGCAAGCCGGTCGGCGGCGAGGTGGACATGAGTTCGCCGTTCGGCATGCGCCTCGACCCGTACCTGGGCCGGCCCGCCGTCCATACCGGTATTGACCTGCGCGGCGAAACCGGCGAACCGGTGCACGCTACCGCCACCGGCAAAGTGAGCATCGCCGGCCGCGAAGGCGGCTATGGCAACATGGTCGAGGTCAACCACGGCAACGGCCTGGCCACCCGTTACGGCCATCTCTCGCAAATTGACGTGAAGGTCGGCCAAACGGTGCGCATCGGCGAGATCATCGGCAGGATCGGCTCGACCGGGCGATCGACCGGCCCGCATCTGCACTATGAGACCCGCATCAACGGCGAGGCGGTCGATCCGCAGAAATTCCTGCGCGCCGGCATCAGGCTCGGCAGTCTTTAGCTATTCAACATCCTCGACCTGCTCCGGCCCGCCGCCGAACGCTTTCTGCGCCAGCGCGGCCTGCATGAATTCGTCGAGATCGCCGTCGAGCACCGCGCCGGTGTTGGAGGTCGACACGCCGGTGCGCAGGTCCTTCACCATCTGATAGGGCTGCAAGACATACGAACGAATTTGATGGCCCCAGCCGATATCGGTCTTGGCGGCTTGATCGGCCTCCGCCTTGGCCTCGCGCTTCTTCATCTCCGCCTCGAACAGCTTGGCGCGCAGCATGTCCCAGGCCATGGCGCGGTTGCGGTGCTGCGAGCGGTCCTGCTGGCACTTCACCACGATGTTGGTCGGGATGTGAGTGAGCCGCACCGCCGACTCGGTCTTGTTGACGTGCTGACCGCCGGCGCCGCCCGAACGCATGACGTCGGTGCGCACGTCGTTTTCGTTGATGTCGATCTTGATGCGGTCGTCCACCACCGGGAAAACCACGACGCTGGCGAACGAGGTATGCCGCCGCGCATTGGCGTCGAACGGCGAGATGCGCACCAGCCGGTGCACGCCGTTCTCACTCTTGAGCCAGCCATAGGCGTTGAGGCCCTTGATCACCACGGTCGCCGATTTGATGCCGGCACCCTCGCCTTCGCTCTCTTCGATCCAATCGACCTTATAGCCGTGTGACTCAGCCCAGCGCACATACATGCGCATCAGCATGCTGGCCCAGTCCTGGCTCTCGGTGCCGCCGGCGCCGGCATGGACTTCGAGATAGCAGTCGTTGGCGTCGGCCTCGCCGGAGAGCAGAGCTTCCAGCTCGCGCCGAGCCACCTCCGCCTTCAGGCGCTTGAGCGCGGCTTCCGCTTCGGCGACGGTCTTATCGTCTTTTTCGGCCTCGCCCAACTCGATCATGGTGAGCTGATCGGCCAGTTCCTGCTCGATGCGGCCAATGGCGTTGAGCCGATCCTCCAGCGCGTCGCGCTCGCGCATCACGCGCTGACCGCGCGTCTGGTCGCTCCAGAGACTGGGGTCTTCCGCCTCTTTGTTCAGCTCGGCGAGGCGGCGCGTCGCGGTATCGACGTCAAAGATGCCTCCTCAGCAGCTTCAGCGACTGCTTGATCTCTTCGAGGAGGCTCTGGGTTTCCGCGCGCATATTGAATTCCAATGCCGACGCAGGCGGCGTTACGAGTCGAGGTGACGGGGATTTAACGTCGCAGACGTGGCTACGCAACAACACTTCAACGCGTCAATACAACCCGCCGGTGCCCGAGCGCACCGCGCGATCGGCGTCGGGGCTGACCCGAAAGAAGCCGGGCGGACCACGTCCTGGCGCTTGTTCTTGTTGCTGCTGATCATTGCCGTAGCCAACCACGGAATAATTGTCAGGCGGCGCGGTGCCGGGCTTGAAGGCTTCCAGGATCGGCCGCTCGGTGCCCGGTCCGGCGCGCTGCCCGGTCTTCAGATCGACGCGGATGAGCTTGATGCCAGGCGGCACGCGGAACGGCACCGCCGGCTTGTCGGCGAGCGCGACTTTCAGGAAATCCTTCACGATCGGCGCCGCCAGGTGGCCGCCGGTCGCGCCGCGCGCCAGATGGCGCGGCTTGTCGTAGCCCATATAGACGCCGACCACGATGTCCGGCGTGAAACCGATGAACCAGGCGTCCTTCTCGTCATTGGTGGTGCCGGTCTTGCCCGCCACCGGCTTGCCGACCTCTTTTTGGAAGCCCGCGCCGGCTGCCGTGCCGCGCAGGACCACGCCTTCCATCATGGAGGTGATCTGATAGGCGGTCATCGGGTCGAGCACCTGTTCGCGCCGGTCGATCAGCGAGGGCTCAGGCTGGTTCCCCCATTTCTTGGCGTCGCAGCCGATGCATTCGCGCTCGTCGTGGCGATAGACGGTGTGGCCGTAACGGTCCTGGATGCGGTCAATCAGCGTCGGCTTTATGCGCCGTCCGCCATTGTCGAACATTGCATAAGCCGTAGCCATGCGCAGCAGCGTGGTCTCGCCGGCACCAAGCGCGAAAGACAAATAGGGCGGCAGCTCGTCATAGACGCCGAACCGCTTGGCATATTCGGCGATCAGCGGCATGCCGACATCTTGCGCCAGCCGCACCGTCATCACGTTGCGCGAATGCTCGATGCCGAAGCGCAGGGTCGAAGGACCAAAGAAGTTGTTTTCGTAGTTTTCCGGCTTCCAGACGCCGAGCCCCGGCCCCTGGTCGATCTCGATCGGCGCATCGAGCACCAAAGTCGACGGCGTGTAGCCGTTGTCGAGCGCGGCGGCGTAGACGATCGGCTTGAACGAGGAACCGGGCTGGCGCAGCGCCTGCGTGGCGCGGTTGAACTGGCTCTGGTCATAGGAGAAGCCGCCGACCATGGCGAGTACGCGCCCGGTCCAGGGATCCTCGACTACCATAGCGCCCGAGACTTCCGGCACCTGATGCAGCCGGTACTGCCCGGCGAGCTTGGCGGGCTCGACATAGATAACGTCGCCGGGATTGAGCACCTGGGCGACCTTGATCACCGGCTTGCCGCCGCTCTTCGCCCACTTCACGCCGTCCAGCGGCACGATGCCTACGTCGCGTTCCTTGCTGACATAGCCGCCTGGCTCGCGCCCCGACTGCAAGCCGATGCGGGCCGACTGGTCGCTCGTCTCCAGCACCACCGCGAGCCGCCAGGGCGACACGTCGGCCAGCGCCTTGACGTCGGCGAGCTTGACGCCCCAGTCGCCGGAGATGTCGATCTTGGCGACCGGCCCGCGCCAGCCTTGCGTCTCGTCGAAACGCACCAGGCCTTCGGTGAGCGTCTGGCGCGCCAGCACCTGCAGCTTGGTGTCAAGCGTGGTGCGCACCGACAAGCCGCCGTCGTACAGCTTTTTCTCTCCATAGCGGTCGTAGAGCTCGCGCCGCACTTCCTCAGCGAAATATTCCGCGGCGAAGGTGTGGGTGCTGGTTGCCTTTTGCGTCACGCCGAGCGCCGTGCGCTTGGCCGCCTCGGCCTGGACGTTGGTGATAAAGCCGTCCTGCGCCATCTGGTCGATCACCCAATTACGCCGCTCGAGCGCGCGCTCGCGCTGGCGGAACGGGTGATAGTTGTTCGGCGCCTTCGGCAGCGCGGCGAGAAAGGCGGCTTCCGGCACGGTTATCTCATTGACGCCCTTGTCGAAATAAGTGAGCGAGGCCGAGGCGATCCCATAGGCGCCGAGCCCGAGATAGATTTCGTTCAAGTAAAGCTCGAGGATCTTGTCCTTGCTGTAAGTGCGCTCGATCTTGAGCGCCAGCAGCGCCTCCTTGATCTTCCGCGCGAAGGAAACCTCGTTCGATAACAAGAAGTTCTTGGCGACTTGTTGCGTAATTGTTGAAGCGCCTTGCGGGCGGCGACTGGAGCCGAAGTTCTGCGCATAGTTCGCCGCCGCGCGTGCGATGCCGAAGAAATCGAGCCCGCCATGCTCGTAGAAGTTCTTATCCTCGGCGGCGAGGAAGGCGTTGATCACCAGTTTCGGCACCGCCTGGATCGGGATGTACAGCCGACGTTCGCGCGCATATTCGGCGACCAGCGACCCGTCGGCCGCGTGCACACGCGTCATCACCGGCGGCTCGTAATCCTGCAATTGGGAATAGTCCGGTAGGTCTTTCGAGTAGTGCCAGAGCAGCCCCGCGGTCGCGGCCACGCCCACCACGAACAGGATGGTGCCCGCCGCGAACAGGAAGCCGAAGAAGCGTAAAAGGAGCTTCATAAGTTAACCGTCCCGCCTCGATCCGAGCAGAGCACCCAGCCTATATCCCAAAACCCGGCAAGGCTCTGTGGTTGTCCGGTTTTATGTTGAAACTGAGGCCGGGCGCCCATCTCAACGAACTCCCCCGCCGGCGCCGGCCATGCGCGGCGCGAAAAAAGTATCCACGGCATGGACCAGCGAGTCCGCTGTGCGCGCGCGCCAATCGGCCGACATCAGGTGGACCAGATCGTCCTTGGTCGACATGTAACCAAGTTCCACCAGCACCGAGGGGACATCGGGCGCCTTGAGCACGATGAAGCCCGCCGATTTCAGCGGATGCATGTGCAGCCGCGTGGTGGCCTTGAACTCACCGACCAGATCGCGGGCGAATTGCAGCGAGAACGCCTTAGTTTCGCGCTGGGCCAGATCGATCAGGATATTGGCGACATCATTGGGCTCGGAGCTCAGATCCACGCCGGCGATCACGTCGGATTTGTTTTCGACTTCCGCGAGCCGCGCTGCTTCCGCGTCGGAGGCATGCGCCGACAACGTGTAGATCGAGGCGCCTTCCGCCTGGCCTTCGCTGCGCGGGATCGAGTCGGCATGGATCGAGATCAACAATGAGGCCTTGCGGGCGCGAGCGAAGCGCACGCGCTCATCGAGCGGAATGAAGGTGTCGTCGCTGCGCGTCATCGCCACGCGATACTTGCCGGTCTTCTCCAGCCTGTCGCGCAGCATCAGGCCGAACGCCAGCACGACGTCCTTCTCGTCCTGCCCGCTTCCCGACTTTGTGCCCGAATCGATACCGCCATGGCCGGGATCGACCACGATCAGCGGCCGCGCATCGCCGGCCACTTCCGGCGGCGCGCTGATACTTGTCTTGGCCGCACTGGAGTGCGCACTGCGGTCCTGCATGGTGATGTTGCGCAGGAAGCTGTCGCGGTCGGTGGCGGTAAGATCGATCACCAACCGCGCCGGCTGGCCCGCGGCGGGGCCAAGCACGAAAGCCTTTTCCACTCGCACCGGCCCCTTGGTGTCGAGCACGATGCGCGAGCCGCCCTGCATGATCAGGCCATAGCGGAACGCCTTCACCAGGCCGTGGCCATGCTCGCCCTCCTTAGACGGCAGCTTGAAGGTGACCTGCGGTAGATCGATCACCACGCGATAGGGATCGGCGAGCGTGAAGGCGGCCACGTCGACTTTCTGGGTCAGATCGATCACGAAACGCGTCTGCTTGTCATCGCCGCCCAGGCGCACGGCGGTGGCCACCGGAATCGCATCCGTTACCGCCGGCAGCGCTTGCACGGCAATGCCGCTCTCGGCCGCCAAGGCGGCCGAGTCGCACAGCAGGCTCAAGCCCAACACCAGTGCGATTGCGCGGACAGTCACGAATCCAGACCCTTTCCGCCCCTTTTTACTCCATTAAGGGGCGCTTCGGTTAACGGAACTTGAGTAAACGCGGCGTTCTACGCGCCGGTGTTGCCAATATGCAAAGCTCCCTTGCCAGCAGGGGCTTAGACCCGTATGTAGGGTCTGCTGACGGTTAAAGTTCCGGTTGTGCCGCGTTCGGGCCCCCGGCCCGCCAGTCCAGGATCGCCCCCTCGAGGAAGCCGGGCGAACGGACGGCGAAGCGAGCCGAAACCCTTGTGAAGGACATCCGGATCAGCGCGCGGCAACGTCGGCCGTTCGCATTCAGGCCGTCAGCAACGAGAAACCTCGGCGGCGCCGATAAGGCGCAGCCGCAGCGCTACGGGTCGCAAGTTTCATGCTGCCAAGTTCGCAGCAAAAGCAATTCGAGGTCCCCCGCTTTCGCGAGCCAATCGTGACTGCGCGGCTTGCTATGGGCCCCGCCGAGCTTTCGCGTGAAACCGCGCCCTTTTCCCTCAACACCTCCCTCAACACCTCCCTCAACACCAAATTGGCCAACCGCCCCTTGCGTCGCCTTGCGCCATCGATGTCGCGCGAGAACGCGGGCCGGTCCGCCTCAGTGAGAATTTCCAATGGCCGACAAAATGCTGATCGACGCGACCCATCCGGAGGAGACCCGGGTCGTGGTGCTCCGCGGCAACCGCGTCGAGGAATTCGACTTCGAGTCCGCTAACCGCAAGCAGCTTCGCGGTAACATCTATCTCGCCAAGGTCACGCGCGTCGAACCGTCGCTGCAGGCGGCGTTCGTCGATTACGGCGGCAACCGCCACGGCTTCCTGGCGTTCTCCGAAATCCATCCCGATTACTATCAAATTCCGGTCGCCGACCGGCAGGCGCTGCTCGCCGAGGAAGAGCGCGACCACCGCGCCGCCGACGCCGATGCCGATCACCGCGCCAACCGGCGTGGCGGGCGCAACCGTAACCGCCACCGCGGCGCTGAACGTCCGCGCGACGTGGTGCAGAGCGAACCGCTTCCCGGCGAGGGGCAGCCGCACGTGGAAGCGTTGCCGGGCGAAGCCGCTTTGGGAGGCCTCCCGCCGGAACAGCCGCTAGAGACCGAGCTGCCGGCGTCAACGCCGGCCCCTGCCGATCTCGAAGCGCAAGCGGAGGCTCGAGACGAAGCGCGCGAGGCTTACGAAAGTCTGGTGGGCGATATCGAGACCGATACCGCGCCAGCCACCGAAACTCACGCCGGCGAAGCTTCGTCCGATTCCGCGCCGATACCGGAAGGCGGCGAAGACCATGGCGAGACCGGCGATCATCTCGCCGCCCCCGCCGAGCCGGCGCCGTCCGACGAGCCGGGCACGCAGAGCGACCAGGGCAACGGCGAATACCACCACGAAGATGAATCGGTGGAATCCGTCGGCGGCGCCGACGCCATGGAGGAAGTGCAGGAGCGCATGCCGCGCTTCCGCCGCCAGTACAAGATTCAAGAGGTGATCAAGCGCCGCCAGGTCATGCTGGTGCAGGTGGTCAAGGAAGAACGCGGCACCAAGGGTGCGGCTCTCACCACCTACCTCTCGCTCGCCGGCCGCTATTCGGTGCTGATGCCGAACACCGCGCGCGGCGGCGGCATATCCCGCAAGATCACCAGCGGCGAGGACCGTAGCCGTCTGAAGGAAATCGCCTCGGATCTGGAAGTGCCGGCCGGCATGGGCGTGATCCTGCGCACCGCCGGCGCCAGCCGCACCAAAACCGAAGTCAAACGCGATTTCGAATACCTGCTCCGGCTATGGGAGACTGTGCGCGATCTCACGCTGAAATCGATGGCGCCCAAGCTGGTCTACGAGGAAGGCTCCCTCACCAAACGCTCGATCCGCGATCTCTACACCAAGGATATCGACGAGATCATCGTCTCCGGCGACGAGGGCTACAAGGAAGCGCGCGAGTTCATGCGCATGCTGATGCCGAGCCACGCCAAGCATGTGAAGCTCTACAAGGACACGCAGCCGCTGTTCACGCGCTACGGCATCGAGAGCCAGCTCGACGCCATGTTCTCGCCCACCGTGCAGCTGCGCTCCGGCGGCTACATCGTGATCAACCAGGCCGAAGCGCTGGTCGCCATCGACGTGAACTCAGGGAGAGCCACGCGCGAGCACCATATCGAGGACACCGCGCTCAAGACCAATTGCGAGGCGGCGGAGGAAATCGCCCGCCAGCTGCGCTTGCGCGATCTCGCAGGCCTCATTGTCATCGACTTCATCGACATGGACGAAGGCCGCAACAACCGCACGGTCGAACGGCGCATGAAGGACGCGCTCAAGCACGACCGCGCCCGCATTCAAGTCGGCCGCATCTCGCATTTCGGCCTGTTAGAGATGTCGCGCCAGCGCATCCGCACCTCGGTGCTGGAGAGCTCGACCGAGAAATGCCCGGTCTGCGGCGGGTCGGGCCATGTTCGCTCGGTATCGTCGGTGGCGCTGCAATTGCTGCGCGCCATCGAAGAGACGCTGATCAAGGGCGCCACGCATAATCTGATCGTGCGCACGCGCTCGGAAGTCGCCCTCTATGTGCTTAACCACAAGCGCGCGCACTTACGCGATCTGGAGCAGCGCTTCCGCATCACCATCACCATTTCCGCCGACACGACGGTGAACGCCCAGGTGTCATACATCGTCGATCGCGGCGAGCAGGTGCATACGGTGGAAGCCGCCAAGATTCTGGCGGCGGCGGCGCAGCCGCCATTGATCTCGGCCGTCGAGGCGGACGAAGACGTGCTTGACGCCGCGGCTGGTGCCGAGGCGGATGTCGAGGAGGAAGCCGAGGCTGAGAGTGAGAGCGACATCGGCGAAGAAGTCGAGGCGCCGGATCACGCGGAAGCCGACACCGGCGGCGAAGCGCCGCGCAGCGACGGCGACGGCGACGGCGGCCGCCGGCGGCGCCGGCGTGGACGCGGCCGCGGCCGTGGCGGCGAGCCGCGTGAACCGCGCGAGGGCGCCCCGCAATACACCCGCGACATCGTTCCCGAGCATGCCATCGCGCACGAGGATCACGACGCCGGCTCACCCGACGAGGTAGGTCTCGACGAGCAGCAGCCGCGTCAGGACGGCGCTCCGGTAGGAGCCGAAGGCGGCGAAATCCGCCGGCGGCGTCGGCGCGGCCGCCGCGGCGGACGCCGCAACCGGCAAGGCCACAACGGCGATGCGCCCTTCCCATCCAACGGCGGCCAACCCGAACCCGCATTGCAACACCCAATAGAGAACCTCGACCGGCCAACCGCGCCGCCGGCCTATGAGCGGCCGGCGATGGAACGGCCGATCATTGACCGGCCGTACAACCAGCCGCCGGTTTCCCTGCCCGAACCGCAGCCGGCTGCGCCGCCGCAATTCGCCGCGCCGGCGCAAGCCGAGCCAGAGCCACCGCGCCGGCGCTCGACCATCCGCGAGCCGGCGCCGATCGGCATAGCGGGCGCCCCGCCCCCGCCAGCACCGACAATTCCGCCGCCGACCCCGGTGATCTCCTCGACGGCGAGCGACGATGCCGGCCAACCCAAGCGCGGCTGGTGGGGCAAGCGCTTGCTCGGCGACAAGAGCTAACGACGGCCAATGAAGTCGGCCTGGGTCGAACGCGACGCCAAACAAGCGGTCGATCGCTATGGCAAGGCCGGCGTCGGCGTCGACTTGGCGTTACGGATTTATTCCACCCGCCTGCTCGGACGTGACCCCAGACTGGTACTGCATGGCGGCGGCAACAGCTCGCTGAAGACGAAAGCGCGCGACCTCGCCGGTGAGGAGGTCGCGGTACTGCGCGTCAAGGGCTCAGGCTGGGACATGGCCGCGATCGAGCCCGCCGGCTTCCCGGCGGTGCGGCTTGATCCGCTGCGCGCCTTGCGCGCGCGCAAAAAGCTTTCCGACGACGAGATGGCGCGGGCACAGCGCGCTTTTTTGATCGATCCGCAGGCGCCCTCACCTTCGGTCGAGATGCTGCTTCACGCCTTCATGCCGACGAAATTCGTCGACCACACCCACGCCACCGCGGTGCTCAGCCTGATCGACCAGCCGAACGCGACCGCGCTGTGCGCTCAAGTGTTCGAAGGCCGGCTCGGCTTCGTGCCCTATCTGATGCCGGGCTTCGGCTTGGCGAAAAAAGCCGCCGAGGTGTTCGACCAAAACCGACACGTCGAAGGGCTGATCCTCGACAAGCACGGCATCTTCACCTTCGGCGCCGACGCACGCGAAGCCTACGAGCGCATGATCGCGTTCGCCACGCGCGCGGAAAACCATCTCAAGAAAAATCGCAAGGCCGTGTTCGTCGGTGCGAAGCTGCCACTACAGATCGCGCCTGTGATCGACGTCGCACCGATCCTGCGCGGCGCCTGCACTTTGCGCGATGCCGGTGGCGAAGGCGCGCACCAGCGCCCGATCCTGGAATTCCGCGCCAGTGAAGCGATCTTGAATTTCGTCAACGGCAGGCAAGTCGCGCGTTACGCCCGCTCTGGCGTGATCACACCCGATCATGTGATCCGCACAAAGCCCTGGCCGCTGATCGTGCCGGCACCGCAGTCAGGCAGGCTCGGCGACTTCCAACGCGCCGCAGTTAAGGCTGCGCAAAAATTCACCGACGACTACAAGGCTTATTTCGCCCGCAATAAGGCGCGCACCAAAGGCGCGGTTATGCACGATGCGGCACCGCGCGTCGCGCTGGTGCCGGGCTTGGGTCTGTTCGGGCTGGGCGCAACCGCCAAGGACGCCCGCATCGCTGCTGACATCGCGCAAGTTGCTGTTGCAGGCATCACCGATGCTGAGGCGATCGGGCGCTTCACCTCGATTTCGCAAGCCGACATGTTCGATTGCGAATATTGGCCGCTCGAGCTGGCCAAGCTGGGTGCGCACAAGGATTTGCCGCTCGCCGGCCAGGTCGCTGTGATCACCGGCGCCGGCGGCGCCATCGGCGCGGCCACCGCCAGCGCATTCGCGGCTGCGGGCGCGGAAGTGGCTCTGCTCGATGTCGATGCGAAGGCCGCGCAGGAAAACGCCGAGACGATCGGCGGCAATGCCATCGCGATAAAATGCGATGTGACCGATGCCGCCTCAGTGCGCGATGCGTTCGTCCGGGTTGTTGCCACGTTCGGCGGCGTCGATATCGCGATTTCCAATGCCGGCGCCGCCTGGCAAGGCAGAATCGGCGAAGTGGACGAGGCCGTGTTGCGCAAGAGCTTCGAGCTGAATTTCTTCGCCCATCAAAAAGTCGCGCAGGCCGCAGTGAAGATCATGCTCGCGCAGGGCACCGGCGGCTGCCTCTTGTTCAACGTGTCGAAACAGGCGGTGAACCCCGGCGTCAATTTCGGGCCCTATGGTCTGCCTAAGGCGGCGACCTTATTCCTGGTCCGCCAATACGCTCTCGATTACGGCACCGACGGCATCCGCGCCAATGCAGTGAACGCCGACCGCATCCGCTCCGGCCTGTTGACCTTCGATTTCATCAGTGAACGCGCCAAGGCGCGCGGGGTGTCCGAAAAGGACTATATGAGCGGCAATCTGCTGGGCCGCGAGGTCACCGCGCAGGACGTGGCGCAGGCCTTCCTGGCCCAGGCGCTGGCGCTCAAGACCACCGCCGACGTGACCACCGTGGACGGCGGGAATATTGCAGCGGCGCTGCGATAAAATGCTATCGTCATTCCAGTTCGAGACCCGTCAAAGGAGCTATGACCATGCTGCGCACCATAGCCATCATCGGCCTGCTGCCTCTCCTGCTGCTGGCGAGCCCGGCCTCCGCGCTCACCAAGGCGCAGAAGATGGAGACCTGCAAATTCGGCGCCGATGATCAGAAGCTCGAAGGCGCCAAACGCAAGGCTTTCATCGCCAACTGCATGTCCAACCGGAACGACAAGCGCGGCCCGGCCGTGGCCGCCAAGAAGCCATCGGCGAAGAAGCCCATGGCCGGTCCGCCTCCTGATGCGGCGCCTGCGGCCCCGAAGCAGTAGCGCGGGCCGATTTCCGGTCGAGCGTAACGAGAGCACCCATGCCGGAAGCCGATAAAACGGGCGAACGCTATCAGGCCGATCGCCCACCAGCCGCGCCGGGCTTTTTCCTGAAAGGCTCGCACCAGCTCGATTGGGGCATGAAGAACCGGCTCGCCCGCGTGTTCAATCCGGCATCCGGGCGCACGGTGATGCTCGCCGTCGACCACGGCTATTTCCAAGGGCCGACCTCGGGCTTGGAGCGCATCGACCTCTCGATCGTGCCGCTGCTGCCGCAATGCGACGCGCTGTTCTGCACCCGCGGCATCTTGCGCTCGGTCATCCCGGCCGATTGCACCAAGCCGATGGTGCTGCGCGCCAGCGGCGGGCCGAGCATCCTGCGCGAAGAATTATCAGACGAGCAAATTGCCATGGACGTGGACGACGCAGTGCGCCTCAACGCCGCCGGCGTTGGCATCCAAGTGTTCATCGGCGGCGAGCATGAGACGCGCTCGGTGCACAACATGACCAAGTTGATCGACGCCGGCCTGCGCGTCGGTATGCCGGTGATAGGCGTCACCGCGGTCGGCAAGGCTATGACGCGCGATGCGCAATATTTTCGCCTGGCCTGCCGCATCATCGCCGAGCTCGGCGCGCAATACGTGAAGACCTATTACGTCGACGACGGCTTCGAGACCGTCACCGCCTCCTGCCCGGTGCCGATCGTGATGGCCGGCGGCAAGAAACTGCCCGAGCTCGACGCGCTCACCATGGCCTACAATGCGGTGAGCCAAGGCGCCGCCGGAGTCGACATGGGCCGCAATATTTTCCAGTCTGACGCGCCGAAGGCGATGATCGCGGCGGTCAACGCGGTGGTGCACAACAACACCAAGCCGAAAGAGGCGCTGGAGATTTACAAGTCGCTCAAGGCCAAGGGCTGAGCGGCGCTGCGGACTTGACTTCGCACCAGCCGCTTGTGACACCCCGCCGCGGCGTGTCGTAACCATACCGGCACAAATGCAGTACTGGAGTAGTCATGATCAGAGTCTTAGTGGCGGCGGTGTGCCTGGTGCTCTTTGCCGCGCCCCTGCAGGCCGGCAGCCTCGACGATCTCAAGGCGGCGAATGCCGCGGCCGAAAATGGCAAAGGCGAAGAGGCCATCCGCCTGTTCAGCCAGGCGCTCGCAGCCGGCGATCTATCGGCCGCCGATCAGTTCGTCGCCCGCAAGGGCCGCGGCAGCGCATATACCTCCACAAGCCTGATCGCCGACGCCTTCGAGCGGCTCGACCAGGCGCGCGGTTTACGTGCCGATGCCGTCGCCGATTTCACCGCCGCGCTCGCCATCAAGACCGACGACGCTGACCTCTACGTCGCGCGCGCACAAGTCTACGATTTGAACGGCCAAAACGATTCCGCTATCGCCGATTACGATGCGGCGCTCAAGTTAAACAACTCGCCGCTCACGCTGGTTCAGCGTGCTAGCAGCTTGAGCGTCAAGGGCGACTACGATCGTGCGGTCGTCGACTACACCACCGCGCTCGCCATCGTCACCAAAGATGTCAAAGATCCTAAGGATGCCGCCATCGACGCCTTGGATATCTATAGCGAACGCGGCTACGCGCAATTTATCGCCACGCGCTACGCCGCTGCCGCCGCCGATTTCGAAAAGGCGCTGACGCTGGGGGCGGCCGCGCGCACCGGCGACGTACTATGGCTTCCCTACCAGGCGGCATGGCTGCACATCGCCCGCGCCAGAGCCGGTGAGAACGACGCCGAGGAACTCGCGCGCAATGCCGGCAAAATCGACCTCAAGCAATGGCCCGGCACGCTGATCGCGTTCTTCCTTGGCCAGGCCAAGGCCGATCAATTGTCGCCGCCCTCGAGTCACGGCGCCATGGGGCGCGGGCGCGAGTGCAATCTGTCGTTTTTTACCGGCGAGCAGGCGCTTATCAACAACGATGGAGCGGAGGCTGCGCGGCTGTTCGTGCGCGCTCGCGCGGTGTGCAACATCCACACCGTGCACTACCTCGCCGCCGGGGTGGAATTGAAGCGCCTGGGGAAATGAGAACGGATGTCGTTTGCGGCATCGCATGCCGCGGCGGTGACCTTGCGACGATTTCGCGTTTCGAGGATCAATAGCGCAGCCGATGACCGCGCATATCAAGCTGCAAAGTTCCTACGGCGATTTTGATCCCGCTTTCGTCCAGCAATTGCCGGCCCTGGAGAAGGCGATGACCGATCAGGGCTTGCAGCCGTCGGACTGCGTCATTGCCAAAGACGAGGCGCGTGGCCCGCGATTACCCATCGCCTATCGGCCGGACGGCACGCCGCCTGAGTATACAGTGTTCGTGAAAGGCCGCTCGTTCACCGTCAGGCAGCCGGACGACTTGAGCTTCCTGGCTTATTTTAACCGACTTTGCGTCCCTGCTCCTGAGAATAAAGATTCTCCGCATTCCGTGAGCACGCCCTGCATTCGGAAGAAAAAAACTGGAAACGCTGATTGGCCGATTGGAACGCTAGCTCAGCAAGCCGATTCAGGCGTAACTATCGGCGCTAGGAAGTAGCGCGCCATGCTGACACTGCCCCCCTTCGAACTGGCCGGACGGCTCGCCATGGCCGTCGCCTTGGCCGTGTTCATGGGGCTGGCCTTCGAGGAGACTTACAAGACCGAGGAGCGGTCGCGCCCGGGCGGCATCCGCACCTTCCCGATGCTCGCCATGTGCGGCGCCACTCTTTATTTGATCGAGCCAGCGCAAGCATTTGCCTTTATCGCCGGGCTGCTGGGTTTGGCCGCCTGGCTGCACGCATATCTGCGCACCGCGCCGGCAAAGCCCGAAGCGCCCACCTTCATGATCCCGGCGTCGAACCTGCTCGCCTATGTGATCGGGGCGATTGCCTTGATGCAGCCGCCGTGGGTGGCGGTCGCACTCACGGTCGCCGCCGTGCTGCTGCTCGGCACGCGCGAACGGCTGCACCGGCTCATTCACATCGTGCCGCGCGACGAATTGCTGACCCTCGGCATGTTCCTGATCCTGGTTGGGATCATCCTGTCGTTGGTCCCGCACGAGCGCGTCAGCAGCCTGACGCCGCTCACGCCGTACGGGGTTTGGCTGGCAGTCGTGACCGTCTGCACATTGTCCTATCTGAGCTATCTGCTGCAGCGCTACGCGCCGATCAAAAACGCCGCGCTGCTGCCGGCGGTGCTCGGCGGCGCCTATTCCTCCACCGCCACCACCGTCGTGTTGGCCAAGCGCCTGCGCGAGGCCAAGCAGGCGTCAGCCGATATCTCGGCCGGCATCGTCGCGGCCACCGCAATCATGTATATCCGGCTCGGCGTGTTGGTCGCCTTGTTCGATATGCATTTTGCGCTGACGCTGGCGCCGGCGCTGGCGGCGCTGTGCGCGATCGGCGCCGCGCTCGCGATCTACGAATGGCGCCGGCCGAGGGCGCGCAGCACCAAAACAAACCTTGCGGTGCTGCCGAAGAATCCGCTGCAGATCCCGGCCGCGCTCATCTTCGCCGCGCTCATCGTCGTGATCTCCGTCATCTCGGCCTGGGTGCACGGCGCGTTCGGCGAAAGCGGCATTCTCGTGCTGTCGGCGGCAGTAGGCGCGACCGACATCGATCCCTTTGTGCTCAATATCGCGCAAGGCGGCGTCGCGGGCATGTCAGTTGCGAACCTTTCCGCCGCCGCACTGATCGCGGCGGCGTCGAACAATGTCGCCAAGGCCGCATACGCCATCGGCTTTGGCGGGATGGCGGCAGCGCGCCGTCCGGCCGCGATGCTGCTGGCGCTGGCACTGATGGGACTGCTCGCCGCGGCGATCTATGTTGTTAAAGCCTGATGGCCCGGGCCTCGCAGGAACGGCGTCCGTCGCATGGCCGTGGCGCGGACGCCGAGTTGAGCGCACCCCGCTTGATCTAGCGCAACCCCCATTTAGCGAACTCGTGCAAAAAGATTGACAAGATCAGCGACGGAGAATGCGACGCGATCATATCTTTGCTGGGCCATCATCGGTGCCCTGTTGCTGGTCAGACCGGCCTGGGCGGAAAACACGGTGCCGAGCGCGGAGCTTCAAGAAATCCTGATCAAGACCTCGCTGCTCACGCTCAACGATGCAAACCTGACCGGCAATTACACGGTGCTGCACGCCAAGTTGGCGAAAGTGTTTCGCGACCAAATCACTCCGGACGGCTTGAAAAAGGGGTTCAAGCCCTTCGCCGATCAGAAAGTCGATTTTGGACTCATTTCCGCAAAGCCGTCGGTCGCCTCCAGCGAGTCGACGATCGACATGCGCAGCACGCTGCTCCTGCGCGGTTACTTCGATACCGCGCCGAGCCGCGTCACCTATGAACTCGACTTCCTCCCTTCTGAAGGGTGTGGAAACCCATCATGCTGAACGTTCGCGTGAAGCCGCCGAACGAGAAATAAAACCTGTCACCTTCAACTCAACGCAAGACAATAAAGGTGTTTCATGTCCAGCCCTGCTCAACCCGCCGCTCCCAAGCCGGTGTCCTCATGGCGCAAAGTGTTTGCCGCCATCCTCGATTTCATTTTCATATTTGCGATCAGCGGCTACGTCGTCGCCTCCATAACCGGCAACACCACCGAGGAAGGCTTCGACCTCAAGGGTGGGCCGGCCTTCATCGTGTTTGCTATCATCATTCTTTATTTTATTCTATTCACGCGGTACTGGGCAGTACAATCTTCCAACGCCTGCTACGCAAGTCGGTGATGGCGATGCCGCAGATACAGGAATGGATCGAAGCCGCCAAGGCCGAGCCGGATGAAGTCGTCGAGCTCGACGTGGAGTTCTAGCGCGGCGCTTTGTTGAGCCAGCCCCCGATCCGCTCCACCGCCTCGTGCATCTCACCGGCCGAGCCGGCGTAGCAGAAGCGCAGGAAGTGCCGGCCGTTCACCGGGTCGAAATCGATGCCGGGCGTCGCCGCCACGTGTGCCTCGTTCAGCATGCGCTTGGCGAAATCCAAACTGTCGTCGGAAAAGCGCGAGATGTCGGCGTAGAGATAGAACGCGCCGTCCACCGGTAGGAACTTATCGAGCCCGGCTTTCGGCAGGCCAGCTGTTAGAATGCGTCGGTTCTCCTCGTAGCCGTGTTTGACAGCCTCCATTTCGGCGCGGCCGTCGAGAGCGGCCTCGGCTGCCACTTGCGACAATGCCGGCACCGAGATCGCGAGATTGCCCTGCAGCCGCTCGACCGCGCGCACCAGGCTTTCCGGCACAACCATCCAGCCAACGCGCCAGCCGGTCATACAGAAATATTTCGAGAACGAATTGATCACCAGCGCACGCTCCGACAACTTGGCCGCGGTCTCGGCGGCAAATGCATAATCGAGGCCGTGATATATCTCGTCGGAGATCACCCGAATGCCTTCCGCCTCGGCTACCGCGATCAGGCGCGCGAGCGCGTCGCCGTCCATCATGGTGCCCGTCGGATTGGCCGGGCTCGCCACCACCACGCCGGCGAGCGGCGCCTGGCGGTGGGCGGCGATCAGCGCCTTGGCTGACAGCGCCCAGCGCGTCTCGGCCGACGTCTCGATCAGCACCGGCTCGCAGCCTAGCGCACTCAATATGTGCCGGTAGGGCGGATAGCCTGGATTGGCCAGCGCCACCCGATCGCTCGGCTCGAACAGCGCCAGGAATGCCAGCACGAAACCGCCCGAGGAGCCGGTGGTAATCACCACGCGCGCCGGATCGAGCGCGAGCTCATAAGTGTCGGCGTAGTGGCGCGTGATTCGGGCACGCAGAGACGGGATGCCGAGCGTCTCGGTATAGCCGATGCGGCCGTGCACGAGCGCGGCCTGCGCCGCCGCGATCGCGGTCGTCGGCGCCGGCGCCGCCGGCTGGCCCACCTCCATGTGCACGACGCGGGCGCCATTGGCCTCCAGAAGCGCTGCCGCCGCCATCACGTCCATAGCCATGAACGGCGGCACATTGCTGCGTTTGGAGGGCGTTAGTAGGTGTTTTGCCGCCTCAAGCATCGTTAATCGGCTACCCCCGCCCCGCTGTTGCCGTATTCCCCGGCTTGCTAGGCAATGCGTTTTTTATGACTCAGACGTGATCGCAAGTTGCGTTGACCGCCCTCGGGCGCGTCACTAGGTTCACGCCAACTAATCGCATAGATCGGCATGATCGATAACGGCACACCTATCAGGGCACGGCGTATGGCGCCAGCAGGGCGCGCACTCGCCTTTGCCACCGCGCTGGCGGTTGCGGCGGCCGGCGGCGGCCCGGCACTGGAGCAAGCCCGCGCGCAGGATTTGCCGCGCGGCCTGCCGATCATCCGCGACACCGAGATCGAGCAGCTGTTGCGCGACTACGCGGCGCCGATTCTGCGCACGGCCGGCCTCTCCCAGCAGGGCGTCAAGGTGGTGGTGCTTAACGATCGCTCCTTCAACGCCTTCGTCATGGACGGCCGCCACATCTTCGTCAATGCCGGCGCGCTGTTCGACGCCAAGACCCCGAACGAGATCATCGGCGTGTTCGCGCATGAGACCGGCCATCTTGCCGGCGGCCACTTGCAGCGCCTGCGCGAGCAGCTCGCCACGGCGCAGACCGCATCGATCGTCGCCCTGCTGGCCGGCGTCGGCGCCATGGTCGCCACTGCGCGTTCCGGCAGCGGCAACATCGGCGCCGCGGCGATCATGGCGCCGCAGTCGGCGATCCAGCGCTCGCTGCTTGCGTATGTGCGCACCCAGGAAGATCAGGCCGACCATGCCGGCGTGAAATTCCTCAACGCCACCGGCCAGTCGCCCAAGGGCATGCTCGAGCTGTTCACGCGCTTGACCAACGAGTCGCTATTCAATTCGCGTTACATCGATCCCTACCTGCAGTCCCATCCGATGCCGGCCGAACGCGTCGCCGCACTCGAAGTACTGGCCAAGACAAGCCCCTATCTCGACCGCAAAGATCCGCCGGAATTGCAGCTGCGCCACGATATGATGCGCGCCAAATTGGCCGGCTTCCTGGATCGGCCCGATTCAGTCGCGCGCCGCTATCCGCTCGGCGATCACAGCCTGCCCGCGCGCTACGCCCGCGCGATCTCGACCTATCGTCACGGCGATGCACGCGACGCGGTCGCGCAGATTGACGGCTTGATCCAGACGCAGCCGAATAATCCTTATTTCTTTGAGCTCAAGGGCCAGGTGCTCATGGAAGGCGGCCGCCCGGCCGAAGCGATCGCGCCCCTGCGCCACGCGGCGGCGCTCACGCATAGCGCCCCGCTGATCGATATCATGCTCGGCCAGGCGCTGATCGCCACCGACAATACCAAGTACGCCGCAGAAGCCGTCCCACTTTTGAACACGGCGCTCAGCCGCGAACCTGAATCGTCGGACGCTTATGCCCAGCTCGCTATGGCATATGGCCGCAAGGGCGATCTCGCCCAGGCCGATCTCGCCGCCGCGCAGGCCGCCTTCATGCGCGGCGACGTCAAGACGGCGCGTCAGCTCGCGACCCGTGCCAAGACCCGCCTGCCCGTAGGCTCACCCGCCTGGGTGCGCGCCGACGATATCGTCAACGTCAAGCCGGCCAACGCCGCAAACAAATGATCACAGCAAGGACAAAACCGATGAAATCGAGCCAGCGCACTATCGCCGTCGTTTGTGCTGCGTTGCTGGCCATCGCCGCACCACAAGCCGTGCTGGCGCAGAATTTCTCTCCGATCCAGCGTGGCGAGATCGAGCGCGTCGTGCACGACTACCTGATCGCGCATCCGGAAGTACTGCAGGAGGCGATGTCCGAACTGGAGAAGCGCCAGACCGCGGCGGAAGCCGAGAAGCACAAGGTCGCGGTCAAGGAACATGCGCAGAAGCTGTTTTCCTCGCCCAATCAGGTCACGCTCGGCAATCCGAATGGCAACGTCACCTTCGTCGAGTTCTTCGATTACAATTGCGGCTACTGCAAACGCGCCATGGACGACATGCTCACGCTCTTGAAGGACGATCCCAAGCTTAAGGTCGTGCTCAAGGAATTCCCGGTGCTCGGGCCGGGCTCGGTGGAAGCAGCCCAAGTTGCCAGCGCCGTGCACATGCAGGACAAGAGCGGCAAGAAATACCTGGAGTTCCACACCAAGCTGCTCGGCGGCCGCGGTCAGGCCGACCGCGCGCGCGCGCTCGCGGTGGCCAAGGAAGTCGGCATGGATATGGGCCGGCTGGAAAAGGACATGGCCAGCCCCGAGGTGAAGGCCGCGCTGCAGGAAGATTTCAAGCTCGCCGAGGCGCTCGGCCTCAACGGCACGCCGAGCTACGTGATCGGCTCCGACGTGGTGGTGGGAGCAATCGGCCTTCCCGGGTTGCAGGAAAAGATAAACACCGCGCGCTGCGGCAAACCGACCTGCTGACCGCACCGCAGCATTCGCTAAAATCGACAATCGGCCGCCGCTCGCCCGGCGGCCGTTTTTGCGTCAGGATTAAACTGGGAACCGCATCCCACACGAGCGGGTTATTGCGCGCATGTATACGGTCGGCATGGAAGAAGAATATTTCGTGTTCGACGCCATAACGCGCCGGGCGGTGCGCCGCGTCGACAAGAAATTCCTCAGCCTCACTCGCGAAAAACTCGGCGACCGCGTGATGACCGAGATGCTGCAGTCGCAGATCGAGGTGGCGACGCCGCCCTGCGCCACTATGCAGGAGGCGCGCGACCACCTCGTGCACTATCGCCTCACGCTCGGGCAGGCGGCGGCCGAGCACAAGCTCGGCCTCGCCGCCATGGGCACCTTCCCGCTCGCGTTCTGGCCCGAGCAGATCGTCACGCCGAAGGCGCGCTACGGCGCGATCATGGACGACCTGCAAATGATCGGATACCGCAACATGCTGTGCGGCATGCACGTGCATGTGGAGGTGCCGGACCTCGACACCCGCATCAATCTGATCATGCGGCTGACGCCCTACCTGCCGCTGCTGCTCGCGCTCTCGACCTCCTCGCCGTTCTGGCAGGGCCACCTCACCGGCCTGTGCGGCTATCGCCTCGCCGCTTATGACGAGCTGCCGCGCACCGGCCTGCCAGAACTGTTCCGCACGACCGACGACTACAACGAATTCGTCGCCGCGCTCACCTGGGCGAAAATCATCCCGGACGCCAGCTATATCTGGTGGGCGCTGCGGCCGTCGCTGGGAAACCCCACCGTCGAATTGCGCGTCGCCGACAGTTGCACGCGGCTCGATGATGCCGTCGCCATTGCCGCTTTGTTCCGTTGCCTGGTGCGCGCGCTCGACCGCGACCGCGCGCTTAATGCCGGCTTCGACCGCGTCGGGCGTGCCATCACTGTGGAGAACAAGTGGCACGCCCAGCGCTACGGCATCGCCGCAATCTTCGTCGATCCGTTCTCGCGCTCGCCGCTCACGCTCAAGCAATGGCTCGACCAGGTGTTCGATTTCATCGCCGAGGACATCGACGCGCTCGGCTGCGCGGCGGATATCAGGCGCCTGCACCGTATCCTGGCCGACGGCACCAGCGCCGACCGCCAGATCGACCTGTTTACGAAAACCAAGGCTGCCGGCCGCAGAAGGCTATCGGCGATCAAGGACGTGATCGATTGGGCGGCGCGCGAAACCCAGACTATCGGCGCCAAATCACCTTAAGGCTGAGCGCCGTCCGGGCTTCCCCTGCCCGCCGGGGCCACCTATAAAGTGGCGATGTTTCACGCCCATCGAATACGAAAACGCGCCTCAGCCTCCGGGAAGTCATGCCGAAGACCCTATACGTTCTCAACGGACCGAACATGAACCTGCTCGGCACCCGCGAGCCGGAAAAATACGGCCGCGCCACGTTAGCCGACGTCGAGAAGCTGTGCCGCTCGACCGGCAAACGCTTCGGCCTCGACATCGTTTTCCGGCAGTCGAACGTCGAGGGCGAGCTGGTCAATTGGATCCAGGAAGCGCAGGCCAAGAAAGCCGCCGGCCTCATTATCAATCCGGCCGGCTACACCACCACCTCGATCGCCATTCTCGACGCGCTGCTGGCGCTGAAAATGCCGATCGTGGAAATCCACGTCACCAATATCCACGCACGCGAAAAATTTCGGCAGAACTCCTACGTCTCCAAGGCAGCCAAGGCGGTGATCTGCGGATTCGGCGCGAACGGCTACGCGCTGGCGATCACCGGGCTGGCCGGCATGGTCGGCGCCAAGGCCAAGAAATAAAAACGGAATGGTTTGATGCCAAAAGCGCCGAAAGCCCTAATCGTCGACCGCGATTTGATCCGCGAGTTGACTAAGCTTCTGGAAGAAACGGGCTTAACCGAAATCGAGATCGAGCAGGACGGACACCGCGTGCGCGTCGCGCGCAACGCCTCGGCGCCCGCTCCCGCTGCGCCGCGCGCGGTGGCGGCGCCCGCTCCACAGCCGGTCGCGGCGCCGCTTGATCCGTCGAAACATCCGGGCGTGGTGACCTCGCCCATGGTCGGCACCGCCTATGCCGCGCCCGAGCCCGGCGCCAAGCCGTTCATCGAGATCGGCACCCAGGTGAGAACCGGCGACACGCTGCTGGTGGTGGAAGCGATGAAGACCATGAACCAGATTCCGGC
>DATISB010000074.1:0-6582 GCA_035469145.1 Pseudolabrys sp. | reverse complement strand
CTCGGTACCGCCGCGGTGATCGTGATGGACAAGTCCACCGACATCATCCGCGCGATGGCGCGCATCTCCTATTTCTACAAGCACGAATCTTGCGGCCAGTGCACGCCGTGCCGCGAGGGCATGGGCTGGATGTGGCGCGTGCTCACCCGCATGGCGGAAGGTCGCGCGCAGAAGCGCGAGATCGACATGCTGATGGAGGTCACGACCCAGATCGAGGGTCATACCATCTGCGCCTTCGGCGACGGCGCCGCCTGGCCGGTGCAGGGCCTGTTGCGGCATTTCCGTCCCGAGATAGAGCGGCGCATCGACGAATATACGCGCAATGCCGACGTCCACGGTACGGTGCGCGAGGCGGCGGAATAGGAATGGGGCAACCCGTGGAGCAAGGGCATGACTTTCAAAAAAAAGAACTTGCGGTGCAACCATCGCAGGTTCTGGTGGCTGACGGCGGAAGGGACCGGAAATGAACCGAGCCGCGAACGCTCAATTCTCGGGAACTGTCGGCGCCGCGTGCCATCGCCGCTCGTCACCGATCTGCCCGATCACGCCCGGCGCTATCCGGCCTGGTCGACAACTAAGCGCGACGACTGGTGCGGCGAGCATGAGCATACCCAACAGTGATGTCGCCGGATCGAATGAAGCAAAGAATTGAGACAATGGCCAAGCTCATCGTTGACGGCAAAGAAATCGACGTTCCGCCGGAGTACACGTTGCTCCAGGCTTGCGAAGCCGCGGGTGCGGAAATTCCGCGCTTCTGCTTCCACGAACGGCTGTCGATCGCCGGCAATTGCCGCATGTGTCTGATCGAAGTGCAGGGCATTCCAAAACCGCAGGCCTCCTGCGCCATGGGCGTGAAGGATCTCGCCCCCAACAAGGATGGCACGCCGAAGGTGCTGAGCACCCGCACGCCGATGGTGAAAAAAGCGCGCGAAGGCGTGATGGAATTTCTGCTGATCAATCATCCGCTCGACTGCCCGATCTGCGATCAGGGTGGCGAATGCGATTTGCAGGACCAGGCCATGGCCTATGGCGTGGATGCTAGCCGCTATCAGGAAAACAAGCGCGCGGTGGAAGAGAAATATATTGGCCCGCTGGTGAAGACGATCATGACGCGCTGCATCCAGTGCACGCGCTGTATTCGTTTTGCGGCCGAGGTTGCCGGTGTGCCGGAGCTCGGCGCCATCGGCCGCGGCGAGGATATGGAGATCACCACTTATCTCGAGCAGGCGATGACCTCGGAGCTGCAAAGCAACGTGGTTGATCTCTGCCCGGTCGGCGCGCTGACGTCGAAGCCCTATGCGTTCGCGGCGCGAGCATGGGAGCTCAATAAGACGCAGTCGATCGACGTGATGGATGCGCTCGGCTCCGCGATCCGCATCGACACGCGCGGACGTGAGGTGATGCGCATCCTGCCGCGTACCAACGACGCGGTGAACGAGGAGTGGATTTCCGACAAGACCCGCCACGTGGTGGACGGGTTGCGCACGCAGCGGCTCGATCAACCGTATCTGCGCGTGAACGGCCGCTTGCAGCAGGCCACCTGGAAAGAAGCCTTCGCCGCCATCGCCGCCAAGCTCAAGACGGCGGGGGGAAAGCGCATCGGCGCCATCGTCGGCGATTTGGCGGGCGTCGAAGAGATGTATGCTCTGAAAGATCTGATCGGCCGTCTCGGCAGCGCCAATATTGACGCACGGCAAGACGGCGCGACACTCGATCCGGCCAGGGGCCGGGCCAGCTATCTGTTCAACGCCACCATTGCCGGCATCGAGAGCGCCGATGCGCTGCTGATCGTCGGCTCCAATCCGCGGCGCGAGGCGGCGGTGCTCAATGCCCGCATCCGCAAGCGCTGGCGCACCGGGAATTTCCCGATCGGGCTGATCGGCGAAAAGGCCGACCTGACCTACAAGTACGACTATCTCGGCGCTGGTATCGAAAGCCTGGCCAATCTCTGCAACAGCAAGTTCGCCGAAGCGCTGAAGGCGGCGGCACGTCCGCTTATTCTGATCGGCGCCGGCGCGCTGGCGCGTGCGGACGGCGCGGCGGTTGCCGCGCTCACGGCCAAGGCAGCGATCGAGTTCGGTGCGCTCAATGACGGCTGGAACGGATACTCTGTATTGCATAGTGTCGCTTCCCGCGTGGGCGCGCTCGATCTCGGCCTCACTCCCGGCACCGGCGGCCTCGACGCGGCGCATATGGCGGAGGGCGGCGTCGACGTGCTGTTCCTGCTCGGCGCCGACGAAATCGCGGTCGCGCCGGGCGCCTTCGTTATCTATATCGGCACCCACGGCGACCGCGGCGCCCATCGCGCCGACGTCATCCTGCCCGGCGCCGCCTATCCGGAAAAATCGGCGCTCTATGTCAACACCGAAGGCCGCGTGCAGATGGCCAACCGCGCCGCGTTCCCGCCCGGGGACGCGCGCGAGGATTGGGCGATCCTGCGGGCGTTGTCGGGTGAGCTTGGTCACACGCTGCCGTACGATTCCTTAGCCCAATTGCGGCGTGCGCTGTTTGCCGCGCACCCGCATTTCATGCGCATCGACCAGATCGCGGTCGGCGAGGCTGCCGATATCCAAAAGCTCGCCAAGCTTGGCGGCAGCGCCGACAAGGCGCCGCTGCGCTCGTCGGTTCCTGAATTCTATCTCACCAATCCGATCGCACGCGCTTCCGCGACCATGGCTGAGTGTTCGGCCCTGGCCAACGCGGCTGCCAAAACGGCGGCGGAATAGCGGCTATGGACATGACCGAATTCTTATTCGCCTATGTCTGGCCCTTTATCATTATCCTGGCGGAATGCCTGCTGCTGCTCGTGTTCCTGCTGGTCGCCGTTGCCTATGTCATTTATGCCGACCGCAAGATATGGGCGGCAGTGCAGATGCGGCGCGGCCCCAACGTGGTCGGGCCCTGGGGTCTATTCCAATCCTTCGCCGATATGCTGAAATTCGCGCTCAAGGAGCCGGTGATTCCGGCCGGCGCCAACAAGGGCGTGTTCCTGCTGGCGCCCCTGGTCTCCACAGTGCTGGCGCTCGCCGCCTGGGCGGTGATCCCGGTCAATGTCGGCTGGGCGATCGCCGACATCAATGTCGGCGTCTTGTATATTTTCGCCATCTCCTCGCTCATGGTCTACGGCATCATCATGGCGGGCTGGGCGTCGAATTCGAAATATCCGTTTCTGTCGGCGCTGCGTGCGGCGGCGCAGATGGTGTCCTACGAGGTCTCCATCGGCTTCGTCATCATCACCGTGCTGCTGTGCGCTGGCTCGCTCAATCTGACGACCATCGTCAAGGCGCAGGACGGGCCTTACGGGCTGTTCAACTGGTACTGGCTGCCGCTGTTTCCGATGTTCATCGTGTTCTTCGTCTCGGCGCTGGCCGAGACCAACCGGCCGCCGTTCGATCTGGTCGAAGCGGAATCGGAACTGGTCGCCGGCTTCATGGTGGAATACGGTTCCACGCCCTATGTGCTGTTCATGCTCGGCGAATACGTGGCGATCTGCACCATGTGCGCCATGGGCACCATCTTTTTCTTAGGGGGCTGGCTGTCGCCGATACCCTATCCGCCGTTCACCTGGGTGCCGGGCGTGATCTGGTTCGTGCTCAAGGCCTCGATGCTGTTTTTCATGTTCGCGATGGTCAAGGCCATAGTGCCGCGCTACCGCTACGACCAGCTGATGCGGCTCGGCTGGAAGGTGTTTCTGCCGCTGTCGCTGGCCATGGTGGTGATCGTCGCCGCCGTGCTCCAGTACGGCGTGGCGGCGCCAAAGTGAGGATGCGATGAGACTGGACCGCGCAGCCAAGGGCCTGTTTTTGATGGAGTTCGTGACCGGCACGATACTCGGCTTGCGCTATTTCTTCGGGCCGAAGGCGACGCTCAACTATCCGTCCGAGAAGGGGCCGCTCTCGCCGCGCTTCCGCGGCGAGCACGCGCAGCGTCGCTATCCCAACGGGGAAGAACGCTGCATCGCCTGCAAGCTGTGCGAAGCGATCTGTCCGGCGCAGGCGATCACCATCGAAGCAGGTCCCCGCCGCAACGACGGCACGCGGCGCACCACGCGCTACGACATCGATATGGTCAAATGCATCTATTGTGGGCTGTGCCAGGAAGCCTGTCCGGTCGACGCCATCGTCGAGGGACCAAATTTCGAATACGCCACTGAGACACGCGAGGAGCTTTACTACGACAAGGAGCGGCTGCTCGCGAATGGCGACCGCTGGGAGCGCGAGATCGCCAAGAATCTGGCGCTCGACGCGCCTTACAGGTGAGACGATGATCGTTGTCGCGTTGTTCTTTTATCTCTTTGCCGGCATTTGCGTGGCGAGCGCCTTCATGGTGATCGCGTCGAAGAACCCGGTGCATTCCGTGCTCTACCTCATCCTCGCCTTCGTCAACGCGGCCGGACTGTTCGTGATGCTGGGCGCCGAATTCCTGGCCATGATACTGATCGTGGTCTATGTCGGCGCGGTCGCCGTGCTGTTCCTGTTCGTGGTGATGATGCTCGACGTCGATTTCGCCGAGCTCAAGCAGGGCGCGCTGCAATATTTGCCGATCGGCATGCTGATCGGCGGCATTTTCCTCGCCGAGCTGCTGCTAGTGGTCGGCGCCTGGGTGATCGGGCCCGGCGTTCCGCAGGCGATCACCGCGCCGATTTCGGCCAAGGTGCCGAATATCGAGGCGATTGGTCTCGTGCTCTACACCCGCTACGCTTTTTTCTTCGAGGCCGCGGGCATGATCCTGCTGGTCGCCATGGTGGGCGCCATCGTGCTCACTCTGCAGCACCGAGTGCGCGTGCGCCGCCAGGACATCTCCGAGCAGGTCGCGCGCACGCCGGCAACGGCGATGGAAGTCGTCAAGGTGCGCACGGGGCAGGGCCTGGGGAGCAACACATGACCATCGGCCTTGGACATTATCTCTCGGTTGCCGCCGTCCTGTTCACGTTCGGAATTTTCGGCATCTTTCTCAACCGCAAGAACGTGATCATCATCCTGATGTCGATCGAGCTGATTTTGTTGGCGGTCAACATCAACCTGGTCGCGTTCTCCAGCTATCTCGGCGACATCGTCGGCCAGATATACGCGCTCTTGGTGCTCACGGTGGCGGCGGCGGAAGCCGCGATCGGGCTCGCCATCCTCGTGGTCTATTACCGCAACAGCGGGTCGATTGCGGTCGAAGACATCAATTTGATGAAGGGCTGACTACTTTGTATCAGGCAATCGTCTTCTTACCCTTACTCGGCGCAATTCTGGCCGGGCTGATCGCGATCGCGGGCGCGCGTGCACGCTGCCCCGGCGAGGGCCCGCCGCCAGGCTTGGAAGAGGGGGCTGCTGCTTCCGATCACGGCACGCATGCGGCGCACGCACACGCTGCACAAGGCCATGATGCCCACGATGCCCATGCGGTCGGGCCGGCCGCCGCCGGATCGCGCACGGCGGAACTGATCACCACCACGCTGCTGATGATCTCCATGATCCTGTCATGGATCGCCTTCGTGCAGGTCGGCTTCGGCCATAATGATGAGCGTGTGCCGGTGTTCACCTGGATTCTGTCGGGCGACCTGAAAGTGGAATGGTCGCTGCGCATCGACACCCTCACCGCGGTGATGCTGGTGGTGGTGACTACGATATCGGGCTTCGTGCACCTCTATTCCATCGGTTACATGGAAGAGGACCCGTACCGGCCGCGCTTCTTCGCCTATCTGTCGATCTTCACGTTCTTCATGCTGATGCTGGTGACGGCCGACAATCTGGTCCAGATGTATTTCGGCTGGGAGGGTGTGGGACTGGCGAGCTATCTGCTGATCGGCTTCTGGTATCATAAACCGGAAGCCAACGCGGCGGCGATCAAAGCCTTCGTAGTCAACCGGGTCGGCGATTTCGGCTTTGCGCTCGGCATCTTCGCCTTGTTCGCGCTGGTCGGCGCGATCGATTTCGACACCGTCTTTGCCCAGGCGCCGTCGTTGACCGGCAAGACCATCTGGTTCTTCGGCTGGCACCCCGATGTGCTCACGCTGATCTGCCTGCTGCTGTTTATGGGCGCCATGGGCAAATCGGCGCAGTTCCTGCTGCACACCTGGCTGCCCGACGCCATGGAAGGCCCGACCCCGGTCTCCGCACTGATCCACGCCGCCACCATGGTGACGGCGGGCGTGTTCATGGTGGCGCGGCTGTCGCCGCTGTTCGAACTGGCGCCGAACGCGCAGAGTTTCGTCATCTTCATCGGCGCCACCACGGCGATCTTCGCCGCCACCGTCGGCCTGGTGCAGAACGACATCAAGCGCATCATTGCTTATTCGACCTGCTCTCAGCTCGGCTACATGTTCGTCGCTATGGGCTGCGGCGCCTATTCGGTCGGCATGTTCCACTTGTTCACGCACGCGTTCTTCAAGGCACTGTTGTTCCTCGGCTCCGGCGCGGTGATCCTTGCCATGCATCACGAGCAAGACCTCCGCCACATGGGGGGCTTAAAGGACCGCATCCCATACACCTATATCGTGATGATCATCGGCACGCTGGCGCTCACCGGCTTCCCGCTCACCGCCGGCTATTTCTCCAAGGATGCGATCATCGAAGCGGCCTTTGTGGCGAAGAG
>DATISB010000073.1:0-4510 GCA_035469145.1 Pseudolabrys sp. | reverse complement strand
CACGCGCCACATCCAGCCCATGCCCTCGCGGCACGGCGTGCACTGGCCGCAAGATTCGTGCTTGTAGAAATAGGAGATGCGCGCCATCGCGCGGATGATGTCGGTGGACTTGTCCATCACGATCACCGCGGCGGTACCGAGAGCGGATTTCTTGTCGCGGCAGCCGTCGAAATCGAGCAGCAGCGAGTCGGCCTGGTCGGCGCCGGCCGGCACCAGCGGCATCGACGAGCCGCCGGGAATGACAGCGAGCAGATTGTCCCAGCCGCCGCGCACGCCGCCAGCATGCGTTTCTAGCAGCTCGCGCAGCGGGATGCCCATGGCCTCTTCCACGTTGCACGGTTTTTCCACGTGACCGGAAATGCAGAACAGCTTGGTGCCGGTATTGTTCGGCCGGCCGATGGCAGCGAACCAGGCCGCACCGCGCCGCATGATGTCGGGCACCGCCGCGATCGATTCGACGTTCTGCACGGTGGTCGGGCAGCCAAAGAGGCCGACATTGGCCGGGAACGGCGGCTTCAGGCGCGGCTGGCCCTTCTTGCCTTCCAGGCTTTCGAGCAGCGCGGTTTCCTCGCCGCAGATATAGGCGCCGGCGCCGTGGTGCACGTAGAGATCAAAGTCCCAGCCGTGCACACTGTTCTTGCCGATCAACTTGGCCTCGTAGGCCTCGTCTATCGCCGCCTGCAGACGTTCACGTTCGCGGATGAATTCGCCGCGGATATAGATGTAGCCGGCATTGGCGCCCATGGCGCAACCGGCGATCAGGCAGCCCTCGATCAGGAGATGCGGGTCGTGCCGCATGATCTCGCGATCCTTGCAGGTGCCGGGCTCGGATTCGTCGGCGTTCACCACCAGATAATGCGGCCTTCCGTCTGACTTCTTCGGCATGAACGACCATTTCAATCCGGTCGGGAAGCCAGCGCCGCCGCGGCCGCGCAGGCCCGACGCTTTGACGTCGTTGACGATGGCATCGCGGCCTTTTTCCAGTATCGCCTTGGTGCCGTCCCAGGCGCCGCGCGCGCGCGCGCCTTTGAGGCCCCAATCGTGCAGGCCGTAAAGATTTAAGAAGATGCGGTCCTTGTCAGCGAGCATTCGTCATTCCCGTCCGCGTGCCGCGTAGATCGATTTGTCGGTGAGCGTGGTGGCCCCGCCGGCCGGCGCCGACAATTGCCGGTCCACCTGCGGACCGGGCTTGGGCGTCTTGCCGGCGGCGAATTGGTCGAGAACCTTGCCGAAGCTTTCCGCCGTCAGGTCTTCGTAGTAGTCGGAGCCGATCTGCACCATCGGCGCGTTGACGCAGGCGCCCAGGCACTCCACCTCGACCCAGGAGAACTTGCCGTCGGCGGTGACGTGGCCCTGGTCGCCGATGCGTTTGCGGCACACCTTTTCGAGATCGTCGGCGCCGCGCAGACGGCAAGGCGTAGTTCCGCACAGCTGCACGTGGACCTTACCCACCGGCGCCAGATTGAACATGGTATAAAAGGTCGCGACTTCCAGCCCGCGGATATGCGCCATGCCGAGGAGGTCGGTGACGTATCGGATCGCCGCTTCCGGCAGCCAGCCGCCCACCTGCGCTTGTGCGCGCCACAGCAGCGGAATGATCGCCGACCGCTGGCGCCCTTCCGGATATTTGGCGATCTGTTGCTTGGCCCAGACCAGATTGTCCTTGCTGAAGGCAAAGTCCTTCGGCTGGATTTCAGGCGGGGCGAGACGACGCACGCTCATCGGTCGATTTCCCCGAACACGATGTCGAGCGTGCCCATGATGCAGGAGACGTCCGCCAGCATGTGACCACGGCACATGAAATCCATCGAGCTCAAATGCGCGAAGCCGGGTGCGCGGATCTTGCACTTGTACGGCTTGTTGGTGCCGTCGGCCACCAGGTAGACGCCGAACTCGCCCTTGGGCGCTTCGACCGCGGCATAGGCTTCGCCGGCCGGCACGTGAAAGCCCTCGGTGTAAAGCTTGAAGTGCTGGATCAGCGCTTCCATGGAGCGTTTCATTTCGTCGCGCTTGGGCGGCACGATCTTGCCGTCGTCGACCGAGACCCGGCCTTGGCCCTCGGGGCTGCGCAATTTTTCCAGGCACTGTTTCATGATTTTTATGGACTGGCGCATTTCTTCCACGCGGACGCAGTAGCGGTCGTAGCTGTCGCCGTTCTTGCCGATCGGTACGTCGAAATTCATTTCCGAATAGCACTCGTAGGGTTGCGCCTTGCGCAGATCCCAGGCCGCGCCCGAGCCGCGCACCATCACGCCGGAGAAGCCGCGGTTCCAGGCGTCAGCCAGCTTGACCTCGCCGATGCCGACCGTGCGCTGTTTGAAAATGCGGTTGTCGGTGAGCAAGCCCTCGAGGTCGTCGCAGAATTTCAGGTACGGATCGCAGAACGCATAGATGTCGTCGATCAGCTTGTTCGGAATGTCTTGATGCACGCCGCCGACGCGGAAATAGGCCGCGTGCATGCGGGCGCCCGAGGCGCGCTCGTAGAACGCCATCAGATACTCGCGCTGCTCGAAGCCCCACAGCGGCGGGGTGAGCGCGCCCACATCCAACGCCTGCGTGGTGATGTTGAGGATGTGAGATAGCAGCCGCCCGATTTCGCAAAACAGCACGCGAATAAGCTGACCGCGCTTGGGAAGCTGGATGGCCAGCAGCTTTTCCGCCGCCAGGCAGAAGGCATGCTCCTGATTCATCGGCGCGACATAATCAAGCCGGTCGAAATAGGGCACCGCCTGCATATAGGTCTTATGCTCGATCAACTTCTCGGTGCCGCGGTGGAGCAGCCCGATGTGCGGGTCGACGCGTTCGACCACTTCGCCGTCGAGTTCTAGCACCATGCGCAGCACGCCATGCGCGGCCGGATGTTGCGGCCCAAAATTGATGGTGAAGTTGCGCAACGCGGTTTCCGCCATTTTACGTCACGACCCCTTGCCTTCGCCCTTCGCCTTCTCGTCGCCTGGCAGCACGTAATCGGTGCCTTCCCACGGCGACAGAAAATCGAAAGTCCGGAATTCCTGCGTCAGCTTGACCTTGTCGTAGACCACGCGCTTCTGCTCGTCGTCGTAGCGCACCTCGACGAATCCGGTGAGCGGGAAATCCTTGCGTAGCGGATGGCCATCGAAGCCGTAGTCGGTGAGGATGCGCCGCATGTCCGGGTGGCCGGTGAACAGCACGCCGTAAAGATCGAAAGTCTCGCGCTCATACCAATCGACGCCTTGGAACACATCGATCAGCGAGGGCACCGGCGTCACCTCGTCGGTGGCGGCCTTCACGCGGATACGCTGGTTCAGCCGCGGTGAGAGCAGATGATAGACCACGTCGAAGCGCTGCGCGCGGCTCGGCCAGTCGACCGCGGTGACGTCGATGATGCAGATGAACTGGCAGGCCGCATCGTCGCGCAGAAAAGTCGCGACCTCGACGATGTCGGCGGCTTTGGCGGTTACCGTGAGTTCGCCGTACGCGACCTCATAGCCGGTGACCGACGCGCTCAGCGCGCCTTTGATCGTTGCCCCCAGCCTGTCGAGCATCTCGTCCATTCGAAGACCCCGCCCTCAACGTTCGATCGTGCCGGTGCGGCGGATCTTCTTCTGCAACAGCATGACGCCGTACAATAACGCTTCGGCGGTCGGCGGACAGCCGGGCACGTAGATGTCGACCGGCACGATGCGGTCGCAGCCGCGCACGACCGAGTAAGAGTAGTGATAGTAGCCGCCGCCGTTGGCGCACGAGCCCATCGAGATCACGTAGCGCGGCTCCGGCATCTGGTCGTAGACCTTGCGCATCGCCGGCGCCATTTTGTTGGTGAGCGTGCCGGCGACGATCATCACGTCGGATTGGCGGGGCGAGGCGCGCGGGGCGAAGCCGTAGCGCTCACAGTCGTAGCGCGCCATCGCCATCTGCATCATCTCGACCGCGCAGCAGGCCAGCCCGAACGTCATCCACATCAGCGAGCCGGTGCGCGCCCAGATGATCAGGTCGTCGACGGCGGTGATGACGAAACCCTTGTCGGCAAGCTCGTTGTTGACGCCCACGAAAAACTCATCATCGGCGCCGACCGGCTTACCGGTGCGCGGATCGATAATTCCTTGCGGCGCTGGTGAAACGAGCGTCATCGAGCCATCAATCCCATTCGAGCGCGCCCTTCTTCCATTCATAGATGAAGCCGATGGTAAGGACGCCGAGGAAAATCATCATCGCCCAAAAGCCGTAGAGACCGACCTCGCGGAACGCCACCGCCCACGGGAACAGGAACGTCACTTCGAGATCGAAAATGATGAACAGGATGGCGACCAGATAGAAGCGCACGTCGAACTTCATGCGCGCGTCGTCGAAAGCGTTGAACCCGCATTCGTAGGCGGACAGTTTTTCCGGATCGGGCTGTTTGTAGGCGACGATGAACGGCGCGATCAGCAGGACCAGCCCGATCACGAGCGAGACCGCGACGAAAACGACCAGCGGAAGATAATCCAGCAGCAATGCGCTCATGGCGACCTCAGCGTACAGCCCCGCGCTC
>DATISB010000072.1:0-4167 GCA_035469145.1 Pseudolabrys sp. | reverse complement strand
GGCTTTCTTCCCGGACGCCCGTCGGCAATGTGCTCCTCCGGAAAATGACTCCGGATGCGCTCCCATTGCTCGTCGCTGAGCCGAATCATCCAACATTTATAGCGGATCGAGACCGCTCAGCAATTTTGAGATAGGTTCTACTAACCTCAGGCTGTGTTTCCGATCAAATTCAATAGGCCGATCCGCCCGGGTCAGCGCACGGAGGCCTTCTCGATCTGCGGCAGCCTTCCCCCGGGGCAGCGATTTTCAATGCCACTAGCCGTGAAAGCCGGCTCGATGCCTTGCATGCGTTGGTGTGACGGGACTGGTATTCGTATTTGCTTTCGTGCCCGAGACGCGAAGTGCGTCATCTTTAAATGATGCCTAGTCACTAAGTTACCACGCAGTCCCCCAATTCTCCGGTCGCTGAGACTTTACAAGAAAAGCCTGTGTTGACGGGGCACTGCGGCGGGCTTCATGTCATGCTTCGTCCAGCCCGATATCGACGCCGGGCGCAGCCTGGATCATCTTGCTTGAGGAAATATAATCGACGCCGGTCTCGGCGATCGCGCGCACCGTTTCGAACTTCACGCCGCCGGAGGCCTCCAGCGGAATACGCCCGTTGACGAATTTCACGGCCTCGCGCATCTGATCGAGCGGCATGTTGTCGAGCATGATGATGTCGGCGCGCGCCGCGATTGCCTCGCGCACCTGGTCGAGCCGGTCGCATTCGACTTCGATCTTGATCAGCGCCGGCGCTCCCTTGCGCGCGTGTTCGACGGCTTTGGCGATGCTGCCGGCGACCGCGATGTGGTTGTCCTTGATCATCACGCCGGAGTCGAGCCCAAGTCGGTGATTGGCGCCGCCGCCGCAGACCACCGCGTGCTTCTGCAGTGCGCGCAGGCCCGGCGTGGTCTTGCGGGTATCGATCAGCTTCGCCTTGGTGCCCTTGATGGCGTCCATCCAGCGCGCGGTCTCGGTGGCGATCCCGGAGAGATGCTGTACGACGTTGAGCGCGGTGCGCTCGACGGTGAGCAGGCTGCGCGCCTTGCCCTTGACTTTGAGCAGCGTGGTCTTGGGCGCTACACGCGCGCCATCCGCGGCGGTGACTTCGACGGCGAGCGTCGGGTCGTAGCGGTGAAAGCAGGAAGCCGCCACCTCGATGCCGGCGAGGCTGAGCGGCTGGCGCGCGTTCATGTGAAACGCGCCCTGCGCATCGGCGTAGATCATCGTGAGCGTCGTTACGTCGCCGTGGCCGATGTCCTCGGCCAGCCACAAATCGATCAGCCGGTTGACCAGATAGGGATCGAGCATCGCGCGCCTTTGGATGTGTACAAACGTTAATGCGCGTGGTTGGATTGTCAAACGCTGGCGCGGGAGTTCTAGTCGGAGAGGGGACAGGAGGCTTCATCATGCGCAAGGCGTGGACGAGGGAATGGCGAGTAAGCGCCGTCGTTGCGGCAGTCGCGGTTGTTGCCGGCATGGCCCTGGCCGCGCCGGCAATGAAGATCACGCTGGCCGGCGGCTCGGTCGGCGGCGCCTGGAGCACCATGGGTACGGCGATCGGCGAGACCATCCGGTTGGAGGCGCCGGGCTCCTCCTTCACCTATGAGCCGGGCGTGGACGCGGCCAATGTGCAACTCGTGTCCAACGGTAAGGTGCAGCTCGGCATCACCCACGCGCAGATGGCGCTGCGCGGCATCAAGGGCGACGAGCCGTTCAAAGCTAAGACCACGGACATTAAGGCGATCGCGCTGCTCGATCCGCAGGCGGCGGTGCAGATCCTGGTGGCCAAGGATTCTAAAATCCAAAGCCTGGCGCAGATCAAGAAAGACAAGATGCCGGTGCGGCTCGCCTTCAACAAGCGCGGCACCATGATGGCGGTGGTGGGCGAGGAAGTGTTCAAGGCCGCTGGCATCTCCACCGCCGACATAGCCCAATGGGGTGGCCGTATTGACTATGTTGATTACAACACCGGCCTAACGCAGCTCAAGAACGGGCAGACCGATCTGGTGCTCAACATGCTGGCGTTCCCCTCGGCGCAGGTAAACGGTGTGGCGCGCGACCTGCCGTTGCGGCTGATCGGGCTCGACAAACTAGTAATCGACAAATTGTCCGCCGATGTTGGCACGAAGCCGGTCACTATTCCGGCCGGCAGCTATACGTTCGCCGCTGATGCGGTGAACACGGTCACCGGCATGGTCGTGCTGGTAGCCTCCGACAAGATGCCAGACAACGAGGCGGCCGCGATCGTTAGCGGGATGATCAAGCATTACGACTACCTTGAGAAAGCCTATCCGCCCTTCAGCCGCATGGGCACCAAGGCGCTGCCCGACGTGGCGCCTCTGACGCTGCATCCGGGCGCGGCCAAGGCCTACAGGGCGGCGGGCTTGTTGAAGTAACCGCAGGATGGCCGGGAGCATCTTCCAGACGATCGCGCCCGGCCAAACGCGCGAGCTGAGCGCCTTCGAGTCCTATCTGATCTATGCGCTGGCCGCCGTCACCTGCATGGTCTTCATCGCGGTGGCGTTCGGCCTTCATATCGACGGCGCGCTGCTGCTGTACTGGTTTCTCGGCGTCGTGCTCGCCATCAGCTTCCTCACCGTCACCGGCAACGCGGCGCGCCCGCGGCGCGGCTCGCCGTTCGGCTGGGCCGCGGCGGCGCTGGCTGTTCTCATCACGATCTATTTCGTCATGCGCCAGCCCTATTACGAAAAGCGCCTGCCGATGATCGACGAATTGACGGTTCTCGATCAGGCCGCGGCTATTGTGATGATCGTACTGGTCCTGGAGGCGACGCGCCGGGTAATCGGCGTCACACTGGTTGTTGTTGTGCTCCTCTTTCTCGCCTATGGCGTGTTCGGTCAATGGATAGAGGGGCCGTTCTCGCATCGCGCGCTGTCGTTGCAGGAAATGCTCGACCAGCTCGTGTTCACCACCAACGGCCTGTTCGGCTCGGCCTTGAGCGTCGCGGCCTTCTTGGTGTTCGTGTTCGTCACATTCGGCGCGATGCTTGACCGCTGCGGCGGCGGCGACTTCTTCTTCGATCTCGCCAACAGCCTGGTCGGCCGCCAGGTCGGCGGCCCGGCCAAGGTAGCGGTGGTGTCGTCGGGCCTCTATGGTTCGATCTCCGGCTCGCCCACCGCCGACGTGGTGACCACTGGTGCCTTCACGATCCCGCTGATGATCCGCACCGGGCTATCGCCGGTCTATGCCGGCGCCATCGAAGCCACCGCCTCGACTGGCGGCGCACTGCTGCCGCCGGTGATGGGCACGGCGGCGTTCCTGATGTCGGATTTCACCGGCATTCCCTACGGCACCATCGCGGTGGCCGCAATCGTCCCGGCGCTGCTCTATTACTTCGCGATCTTCCTCGCCGTGCACGACCGCGCCAAGCTCGATGGGCTCAGGCCCTCGGCCTCCGCCGACACCCCCGGTTTCTTCACGGTGGTGCGGCACAATTGGTATTTCTTCGTCCCGATCTTTCTGCTGGTCTGGTTTGTCCTCGCCTATGACCGACCGGTGTTTTCAGCGGCCATCGCGCTCGCCTCGCTGGTTCCGATCGCGCTCTGGCGCCTGCGCGACTTGGGCAAACTGATCGCCGCCATCCTCAATGCCTTCGATGACGCCTTGCGGCGCATAACCGGCATCGGCGTCGCCTGCGCGGTCGCAGGCTTGGTGGTCGGCACCCTGGCGATGACCGATCTCACCGGCAAGATTTCGTCGGCGATGTTCACACTCTCCAAGGGCAGCCAGCTGCTCACGCTGATGATCGCGACCGTAGTCGTCATCGTGCTCGGCATGGGCATGCCGACGCCGGCGGTCTACGCGCTCGCGGCGGTGCTCGCGGGGCCGGCTTTGCAGGCGCTCGGCATCCCGGTGCTGCCCGCACATTTGTTCATCGTCTATTTCGCCTCGATGTCGGCGATCACGCCGCCTGTCGCTGTCGCCGCTTTCGCGGCCGGCTCGATTGCACGCGCCAATCCGATGGCGATCGGCCTGTTGTGCTGCCGGCTGGCGGTGGTCGCCTTCGTGATTCCATTCGTGTTCATTTATCACGAGGGCCTGCTGCTGATCGGCAGCCCGGCCGCAATCGCGGTGTCGATCGTGAGCGCGACGCTCGCCGTGATCGCGCTGGTGAGCGCCAGCGAAGGCTACCTGTTCGTGGCGCTGACAATGCCATGGCGC
>DATISB010000071.1:0-12831 GCA_035469145.1 Pseudolabrys sp. | reverse complement strand
GTTGACATTTTTGTCCAAGGCTTCGCGCCCAAGCCACAATTCGTGGCAATGATTGGAGCATGGCGCGTCCGCGCATGTCCCCGCATCCGGAAGTCCCCGGCCTCGCCGCCCGAAGGATCGCCGCCGACATTCTCGACGGTGTCCTGCGACGGAAGATCGCGCTCGACGAGCAACTGTCCGGCAAAGCCGCCCATCCCGGCCTGGTCGCCCTCCCGGACCGCGACCGCGCGCTGATGCGCCGGCTCACCGCCACCGTGCTGCGGCGGCTCGGCACCTTGCGCCACCTGCTCGGCGGATTTCTCGACAAGGGCTTCCCGTCCGAAGCGCCGCGCGTGGAAACCATCCTGCTGATCGGCGCCGCGCAGATCCTCTGGCTCGAAGTACCCGATCATGCCGCGGTCGATTTATCCGTACGCCTGGCGCAGGCCGACCGCCGCGCGGCGCGTTACGCCGGCCTGATCAACGCGGTGCTGCGGCGCGTGACGCAAAGCAAGACGGCGGCGTTGGCCGCAAACGCGACACGCGACACGCCGAAATGGCTCGTGGCGCGCTGGACCAAGCGCTATGGAGCGGAGACCGCGCGTGCGATCGCGCAAGCCAATGGCCACGAGCCCGCTCTCGATCTCACCGTCAAATATGATGCGGAGTCATGGGCCGAGCGCCTGCGCGGGCGCGTGCTACCGACCGGAACCGTGCGCACCTTCGCGCAGGGTGCGATCTCACTGCTGCCGGGCTTCAGCGAAGGCGCTTGGTGGGTGCAGGACGCCGCCGCGTCGCTGCCCGCCCGCCTGCTCGGCGACGTGCGCGGCAAAGCGGTTGCCGATCTGTGCGCGGCGCCCGGCGGCAAGACCGCGCAGCTCGCCTTCGCCGGCGCGCGCGTCACCGCGGTCGATCGCTCGGCGGCGCGGCTCAATCGCCTGCGCGAGAATCTGGCGCGGCTTGCGCTGCAAGCCGAGACCGTCGCCGCCGATGTGCTGGAATGGCAACCTGAATCGTCCAATACCGGTCCATTCGACGCCGTGCTGCTCGATGCGCCCTGCTCTTCGACCGGCACCATCCGCCGCCATCCCGACATACCCTGGCTCAAGAGCGAAGCTGACATCGCCGTGCTTATCTCCTTGCAGCAGCGTCTGCTCGACCGCACGGTCGATCTGCTCAAGCCCGGCGCCACCCTGATCTATTGCGTCTGCTCGCTGGAGCCGGAGGAAGCCGAGAACCAGATCGCGGCTCTGCTGGCGCGCGACCCGCGCATCACCCGAGCGCCTGTTGCAGCGCAAGAAGTATGTGGCCGCGCCGAATTCCTCACCGCGGACGGCGATCTGCGAACGCTGCCGCCGCAACTGCCCGACCCCGATCCGCGCTGGGGCGGGCTCGATGGATTCTATGCCGCCCGGCTCACCCGCAAAGCCTAGGGTCGGACCGCCATATTGGACCTTTGGCGACCCTTCGTTATCGTGTGGATTGTGCGCGAGAATCGGGCCGCGCCGCAGGGGACGGACGCCTTCATGATGCGGGTTTCGGTCGCGGAGCGAGCCAGGCTCTCCGTGTTTATTGGGCGCCGCGCATTCCGCAGCCTGCTCGGCCGCGTCAGCACAAATCCGCTGCTACGCTGGCGGTTCGGCTCGACCAAGACCGACCGGCTGGTGATCGCGCCGCAGGACCTGCGCACCGCCGACGCTACCCGCGCCAGCGAAATCTATGCCGGCCGCTTCGCCTTCGCTGGCAAGGTGGTGATCTGCGACCGTCGCTCCCCCTTTGAAATGACGCCGCCGTCCGACGAATGGGCGGTGATGCTGCTGAGCTTTTCCTGGCTGCGCCATTTGCGCGCCGCCGACAGCGCCATCACCCGCGCCAGTGCGCGTTCGTTGATCGACGACTGGATCAACTTGCAAGGCGGCTGGCATCCGCTCGGCTGGCGCGTCGATATTCTCTCGCGCCGCATTGTCTGCTGGCTCAGCCAGGCGCCGTTCGTATTGCAGGATGCCGATGCGCGCTTCTACCGCCGCTTCCTGCGCAGCCTGTCGCGGCAGGTGGGCTGCCTGCGCCGCTCGCTGAAACAGTCGCGCGACGGGCTGCCGCGGCTGCAGGCGGTGATCGCGCTCAATTATGCGACGCTGTGCATGCAGGGGCAGTCCGGCAACCTGCGCGGCAACGCACGCCGCCTGATCGAGGAACTACGCCGCCAGATTCTGCCCGACGGCGGACATATCAGCCGCAATCCCGGCGCGCTGATCGAATTGCTGGTGGACCTGCTGCCTCTGCGCCAGTTGTTCTCCGCGCGCCACCTGCAGCCGCCGCAGGCGCTCAACAACGCCATCGACCGCATGATGCCGATGCTGCGTTTCTTCCGCCACGACGATGGCAATTTCGCGCAATTCAACGGCATGGGTCCGACACCGGTCGATCTGCTCGCCACCGTGCTCGCTTATGACGACGCGCGCGGCGCACCGTTGTCGAATGCGCCGCATTCCGGCTATCAGCGCATCGACGCCGGTCGCACCGCCCTCCTGATGGATACCGGCCGGCCGCCGCCGCTGGCCTTGAGCCAGGAGGCACATGCCGGCTGCCTGTCGTTCGAGCTGTCGTGCAACCAGCATCGGCTGGTGATTAATTGCGGGTTGCCGGCGGTGAACAAGGAAAACTGGCGGCAGGTGGCGCGCGCCACCGCGGCGCATTCCACCGTCACATTCAACGACGAGTCGTCGTGCCGTTTCCTCGAATCCCACCGATTGCGGCGGCTGCTGTTCGGCACGCCGATCGTCAGCGGGCCGCATGACGTGCGCGTAATGCGCGAAGACAAGCCGGACGGCACGACTTTAACCGTCTCGCATGACGGCTACGCCAATTCCTTCAACGTGATCCACCACCGCGCACTGCGGCTTAGCCCTGACGGCCGCGCGCTCGATGGCGAGGACAGCTTCACGCCGGCCGCCGGCGCCATGCTGCCGGCGGACAAAAGCGACGAATTCGCCGTCCGCTTTCACCTGCATCCCTCGATCAAGGCCAACCGGCTGTCGGACGGCCGCGGCGTGATCCTGCTGCTGCCCGACCGCGAGCTGTGGGCGTTCAATTCCTATGGCGAACCCGTGCAGATCGAGGAAAGCGTGTATCTCTCCGGCTCGGACGGGCCGCGCCGCACCGTGCAGATCGTGATTTACGGCCACGCCAGTGATCAGGCCAATGTGCGCTGGAGCTTCCACCACACTCCGCCGGCGCCGCCGGGCACCCGCCCCGAGCGGACGGACGAGCCGGAATTGCCGCTGTAATCATTTGTGGATGCCCGGCGTGACCGGGGAAATCCCGAATACACTTTCGCCCGCTTCATATGCTAGCCATGAGCCATGTCCAGCCACCCGCGCCGCGTCACCCGCGCTTTGCTGTCGGTATCCGACAAGACCGGGCTTAAAGAGTTCGCCACGGCGCTCGCCGGCTACGGCGTCGAATTGATCTCCACTGGCGGCACCGCCAAGGCGCTGAAGGAGGCCGGGCTCAAGGTGATCGACATCGCCGCGCTCACCGGCTTCCCCGAGATGATGGACGGCCGCGTCAAGACGCTGCACCCGAAGGTGCATGGCGGCCTGCTGGCGATCCGCGCCAACAAGGAACATGCCGCTGCAATGGAGAAGCACGGCATCAAGCCGATCGATCTGCTGGTGGTAAACCTCTATCCGTTCGAGGCCACCGTCGCCAAAGGCGCCGCGTTCGATGACTGCATCGAGAACATTGACATCGGCGGTCCGGCCATGATCCGCGCCGCCGCCAAGAACCATGCCGACGTGACCGTAGTGGTCGAGCCCGCCGACTACGAGAAAGTGCTGGCGGAGCTCGCGCTGCACAACGGCATGACCACGATGGAGCTGCGCCAGAAGCTGGCGGCCAAGGCTTACGCGCGCACCGCCGCCTATGACGCGGCGATATCCAACTGGTTCACTGAGGTGCTGCACGACACCGCGCCGGATTACCGCGCTTTCGGCGGCAAGCTGATCCAGTCCTTGCGCTATGGCGAGAACCCGCACCAGAGCGCAGCGTTCTATCGGGCGCCGGGTGAGCGTTTTGGCGTTGCCACTGCGCGCCAGGTGCAAGGCAAAGAACTGTCCTACAACAACATCAACGACACCGACGCGGCTTATGAATGCGTCGCCGAATTCGATTCGCACCGCACTGCGGCTTGCGTGATCGTCAAGCACGCCAACCCGTGCGGCGTGGCGGAAGCCGGCAACCTGCTCGACGCCTACCGCAAAGCGCTGGCCTGCGATTCCACCTCCGCCTTCGGCGGCATCGTCGCGCTCAACCGCAAGCTTGATGCCGAGGCGGCGAAGGTGATCACCGAGATTTTCACCGAGGTGATCATCGCGCCGGAGGCGACCGACGAGGCGATCAAGATCGTCGCCGCAAAAAAGAACCTGCGCCTGCTGCTGGCCGGTGGCTTGCCCGATCCGCGTAGCGTGGGCCTGACGGTGAAGTCGGTGGCCGGCGGTCTGCTGGTGCAGTCGCGCGACAACGCGGTAGTGGACGACATGCAGCTCAAGGCCGTTACCAAACGCGCGCCGAGCGAAGCCGAGCTGGCCGATCTACGTTTCGCCTTCCGCGTCGCCAAGCACGTGAAATCGAACACCATCGTCTATGCCAAGGGGCTGGCCACCGTCGGCATCGGCGCCGGACAGATGAGCCGCGTCGATGCCGCGCGCATCGCCGCACGCAAGGCGGAAGATGCGGCGAAGGAAGCCAAGCTGCCAGCGCCTTTGACCAAAGGCTCGGTGGTCGCCTCCGATGCATTTTTCCCGTTCGCCGATGGTGTATTGGTCGCGATCGAGGCCGGCGCCACCGCGGTGATCCAGCCCGGCGGCTCCATGCGCGACGACGAGGTGATCAAGGCCGCCGACGCGCACAACGTGGCGATGGTGTTCACCGGCACCAGGCATTTCAGGCATTAGCCTCGTGTCCCGGATGCGGTACAGCACGAAGCGCAGCGCAGTGGTGCACCGCTGATCCGGGACCCAGGTTGGCGATTCGCAAGAAAGCTGGGTCCCGGTTCTGCAACGCACCACTTCGTGCTGCGCTGCACGCGGGACACGTAAACATCAATTCCGTGCCAAATCGCCTAGCAGACTCGCCGCCACCGACAGCTTCGACAGCGTTAGCCCCGAGCCGGCGATCTCGTGGATCGCGAAGCGAATCCGCTCGACCTCCGCCTGCCGCGGCTTCACCCATTCCGCCACCGCGCTGGCGCCAGCCGTGCCATTGCCGACCATGGCGGCGGTGAGCCGCCGCTCGGCGTCGCCGATCGAATCGAGCGCGCGGTCGAGCGCCAGCCGGTCGAAATAATCCGACACCACAATGCCCGGCACCGCGCTGATGACGCGGTCGAGCTGGAAGAAAGCCTCGGTCGCGAAATAGGTCGCGGTCACCTCGCCCACCGGCTTCTTGCTCTGGTCCGCAACCAGCACGATGTCGGGCGCGGCCTTCAGCACGCCCAGGCTGGCGATGCGGCGCGCCAGCGCCTCCGGCACGCCGGCCTTGGCAAGCTCCGCCACCCGCGCGTCGCGCGCGGCCAGCGCGGGCTTCGACAACGCGCCGTCGAGCGCGGCTGCCACCTGCGCGATGCCGTCGCGGTAGTGCCCTATAATCTTCTCCAGCCCTTGCTTGAGATCGGCATTGCGCAGGAACCAGACCAGCCGGTCGAGCAACAAATCTTGTACGGCGGCATAGAGATCGAGCTGCGCCTTGCCGGAAATCTTGTTGTCGAGCCCGTCGACCTCACCGTTGAGCGCGATCAGGTCGTAGCTGTTGCGCACGGCGGCGAAGGCGGCGGCGATCGCCGCCGGCGCGGCGCCGGTCTGATCGGAAATGCGCACGATCAGCGTGGCGCCGCCGCGATTGATCATCGAGTTCGTGAGTTGCGTCGCGATGATCTCGCGTCGCAGCCGATGCGCATGCAGCGCGTCGTCATAGTGCTCCGACATTTCCTTGGGGAAATAGCGCTCGAGCTCGCGCCCGAGATAGGGGTCGTCCGGCACCGCACTGTCGAGCAAATTGCTAAAGAGCGTGAGCTTGGCATAGGCCAGCAGCACCGCCAGCTCCGGCCGCGTCAGCGCCAGGTTGCGCTTGCGGCGGTCGAGGATCGCCATCTCGTCGGGCAGGAATTCCACCGCGCGATCGAGCTGCCCGTGCATTTCCAGTGTCTGCATCAGCCGCTGCTGGAAGCCGAGGTCCTCCAGCCCGCGCCGCTGCGCCAAGGATAACGCCAGCGTCTGTTGATAGTTGTTGCGCAGCACCAAGCGCGCGACCTCGTCGGTCATCTCGGCGAGCAGCGCGTTGCGCGCCTCCAGCGTGAGCGCGCCGGAGCGCAGCGGCCGGCTCAAGGCGATCTTGATATTGACCTCGACGTCGGAGGTGTTGACGCCGGCGGAATTGTCGATGGCGTCGGTGTTGAGCCTGATACCGGTGAGCGCCGCCTCGATGCGGCCGCGCTGGGTCATCCCTAAGTTGGCGCCCTCGCCGATCACCTTGCAGCGCAATTCGGAGCCAGCGACGCGGATGGCGTCGTTGGCGCGGTCGCCGGCTGCTTCCTCGCTTTCGCTCGATGCGCGCACGTAAGTGCCGATGCCCCCGAAGAACAAAAGATCTACTTGTGCCTTCAGGATCGCCTTCATCAGCGCCTGCGGCGTCACGGCCTCAACCACGTCGAACAGCTTCTGGGCAGCGGGGCTGAGCCGGATTTCCTTGGACAAGCGCGGATAGACGCCGCCGCCTTTGGAAATCAGCTTCTTGTCGTAGTCCTGCCAGCTCGAGCGCGGCAGCGCGAACAGCCGTTTTCGCTCGGCGAAGCTCTTCGCCGGATCGGGATCGGGATCAATGAAGATGTCGCGGTGATCGAACGCCGCCAGCAGCCGGGTGGTGTTCTCGCGCAGCATGCCGTTGCCGAACACGTCGCCCGACATGTCGCCGACGCCGACGGCGGAAAATGGCGTCTTACCAATATCGACGTCCATTTCGCAGAAATGCCGCTTCACCGCCTCCCAAGCGCCGCGCGCGGTTATGCCCATGGCCTTGTGGTCATAGCCGGCCGAACCGCCGGAGGCGAAAGCATCGCCCAGCCAATAGTCATGTGCGAGCGAAATCTCATTGGCGATGTCGGAGAATGTCGCGGTGCCCTTGTCGGCGGCCACCACCAGATAGGGATCGTCGCCTTCGTGGCGCACCACGCCGTCAGGCGGAATGATGGTGCCGTCGTGATGGATGTTGTCGGTGATGTCGAGCAGCGTTGAGATGAACAATTTGTAGGTCGCGATGCCTTCTGCCTGCACTACGTCGCGTGGCGCGCCCTTCGGCATCAGCTTGGGCACGAAGCCGCCCTTGGAGCCGACCGGGACGATCACCGCATTCTTCACCTGCTGCGCCTTCACCAGCCCAAGGATCTCGGTGCGGAAATCCTGCGGCCGGTCGGACCAGCGGATGCCGCCGCGCGCCACCTTGCCGAAGCGCATGTGCACGCCTTCGACGCGCGGCGAATAGACGAAAATCTCATAGAGCGGGCGCGGCAGCGGCAGATCGGTGATCTTGCCGCTCGCGTATTTGACCGCGATCAGCGCCTTGAGGTTGCCGTCCTTGTCGGTTTGGAAGAAATTGGTGCGGATCGCTGACTGCACCGCGTTGACGAAGTGGCGCAGGATGCGGTCCTCGTCAAGGCTCTCGACCTTCTGCAATCCCTCTTCGATGCACACGGCGATCTCGTTCTGCTTCGCGTCACGCTCTTGCGCGGCGGCCGGCCGCGGATCGAAACGGGCGTGAAACAGTTCCACGATATTGCCGGCGATGGCGAAATGCTTGACCAGCGTCGCCCACATGTAATCCTGCGAATAGGGCACGCGCACCTGGCGCAGGAAGCGCGACAGCGTGCGGATCAGCGCCACGTCGCGCCACGCCAGGTTGCCCGCGAGCGTAAGCGCGTTGTAACCGTCGTTCTCGGCGCCGCCGCGCATCACCATCAGGAAGGCGGCTTCCAGCCGCGCCTTGCCGGCATCGAGATCGATCATGCCGCCGTCGCGGCGCTCCAGCAGCATGTCGTGGAACCAGGCGTCGTGCGCGCCATCGCCCTTCGATTCGCTCTTGGGCTCGATGTGGTAGGTGCGCTCGTCCACCACCCGAAAACCCATGTTTTCCAGCACCGGAACGCGTTCCGACAGCGGTAGCGGGCGTGCCAGGCTCCAAACTTTGAGGCCAACCGCGCGCTGCTCCTCCTCAAGCCGATGATGGAAATCCACACCAAGCGGCCGTTGCTCGCTCAAGGCTTCGACCACGTGGATATCGCCGGCCGCCACCGCCGGCGCATAGGCTTCCTGAAAGCCGATGGAGAACGCATCGCGGTAGCGGCGGAACAACGCGCGCGCTTTGTCCGGCGGATTGACCAGCGCCAGCGCGTCGCTCAATCCGTCGGTCCACGAGCGTACGATGGCCGCGACCTCGCGCTCCAGCGTGGCGCTATCGATAGCGGGCACGTGGCCGCCGGAACGGCCGATGATGAAGTGCACACGCACCAGCGGGCCTTCCGGGAAGAACGGATAGAACGCCGAGACGCGCCCGATGAAGGCGCTGCTGAGATAATCGCCGATCCGCACGCGGATGTGACTGTCGTAGCGTTCGCGCGGCACGAACACCAGCACCGACACGAAGCGGTCGAAGCGGTCGCGCCGCGCTAGCACGCGCACGCGCGGCCGCTCGTCGAGTTGCAGGATGGCGAGCGCAAAATGATAGAGCGAGTCTTCTTCGACTTGAAACAATTCGTCGCGCGGATAGTGCTCCAGCACGTTGGCCAAAGCTTTGCCGGAATGACTGCTTGGGTCGAAGCCGGCGCGCGCTTCGACGCCCGCGATCTTGCGGCGCAGATAGGGAATGCCGTGCGCGGCGCGGGTATAGGCGGTGGAGGTGAACAGCCCGATGATGCGTTGCTCGCCCACCAGATTGCCGGAAGCGTCGAAGCGCTTGATGCCTACATAATCGAGATAGACGCGCCGGTGCACGTGGGCGTGGATATTGGCCTTGGCGATGATCAGCAGCCGCGGTTCCTTGAGGAACGCCATGATTTCCGGGGTAAATTCGAGCAGCTCGTTGCCTTTCTTGAGCACGCGCAATTCACGCACGCGCATGATGCCGAGCGCGCTGTCAAAATCCGGTTTCAGAGTTTTGCCGTCGAAGGTGTAATTGCGCACACCAAGGAAGGTGAAATTGTCGGCCAGCAGCCATTGCAGGAACTGGATCGCCTCGGCGATCTCATCAATCGGCAGCGGCGGCGGATTGGTTTTGAGACCGGTGACGATGCCGTTGGCACGCTCGAGCATGGCAAGCCAGTCCTGCACCGCCAGCCTCACCTCGCCGAGCACGCCCGCGAGCGCACGCACGATGTCGGCGCGCGCCGCCTGATCCGCGATCGGCTCGAGATGGATATGGATGAAGCTCTCGCGCGCGCTGCCGGCGCCATCGATGGCGCCGAGCGCGACAAGTTTTGCGCCGTCGCGCCGCACGCCGAACACCGGATGCGCCACCAGCTGCACATTGAGCCGGCGCTCGCCGATCTCGCCCATCACCGAGTCGACCAGGAACGGCATGTCGTCGTTGGCGATCTCGATCACCGAGACCGACTTGCGCTCGCCCGATTCTTTCAGCGCCACGGTTTCGCAGCGGATTTTCGGCGTCCCCGGCTGCCGGTCTTTGAGAAAATCGAACGCCCGCTCGGCCAGTTCGGCGAGATCGGCGGCCGCGTAGCACAATACGTCCTCCGCCACCGCGCGAGCATAGAGCTGTGCGATGAAACAGGCCGGGATGTCGCTGCGGCGCGCGGCCAGCGCGGCGCCGGCCTGTTCGACGACGGTGCGGACGGCGCTTTCGTGCTCGCTAGCGGGAAATTCAACGGCCATGGAGACGCGCGCGGGTGGCGAGAATCGGTCGAGCATAAATTGGAGTTTTCACCTTCCTCGGCGGGCCGTCGAGAGCAACACACCATTTGGTGACGCGTCCGTGACGGCACTGCAAAACGCCGTGCGATGCCGGCTTAAGGTGCTGACATAAAAGGCAAAAGTACGGCCTCGGGGTCGTATCGCGGGCGTGCAGAACATTGTAGACTTAGGCTCGGGTGAGGACAGCAAGGTGCGCGGGCAATGAACAAGGCCAACAAGTCAGTCAAAACCGCCGATAAGGCGGCCGGCGCGAAGCCCGGCGAGGTCAAACCGGCGCTGCATGCCATCAAGGGCGGCAAGCCCGCGCTGGTAAAATCGCCACCCAAACCCGCCGCCAAGCCGACCGCGGTAAAGCCGACCCCGCTCAAGGCAGCACCTGCGGCAGCCGACGACGCGCCGGTGATTGCGCTCAATCTGCCGATGGCGAAGCTCACGCCCGCCATGGCCTCCTATTTCAAGAAATGCCAGGACAAGCTCGGCTTCATCCCGAACGTGCTGGTCGCTTACGCCTTCGACATGACCAAGCTCGAAACCTTCGTCGCCATGTACAACGACCTGATGCTGGGCGAAAGCGGGCTCTCCAAGCTCGAGCGCGAGATGATCGCGGTCGCGGTGTCGTCGCAGAACCGCTGCTACTACTGCCTCACCGCCCACGGCGCCGCGGTGCGGCAATATTCCCGCGATCCGCTGCTCGGCGAGCACATGGTGATGAATTACCGCGTCGCGCGCCTGAGTAAGCGCCAGCGCGCCATGCTCGACTTCGCTGTCAAGCTCACCGCTTCACCGTGGAGTGTGGAAGAGGCCGACCGCGAGCGGCTGCGCCGCGGCGGATTTTCCGACCGCGACATCTGGGACATCTCAGTGGTGGCCGGTTTCTTCAACATGTCGAACCGCGTCGCCAGCGCCACCGACATGCGGCCGAATACGGTCTATCACGGGCAAGCGCGCTAGCTTTTTCCCTCTCCCCGCTTGCGGGGAGAGGTGACATAAAGAGACATGCGCCGGCTCATCCAACCTCTTCTTTTGCCGTTCGTCGTCCTCCTGCTCAGCGCCGCCGCGCTGGCGCAAGTCGCGCCGGTTTCGCGCGCGCCGGTCATTCCGCCGGCGACACCGATCCTTGCCCACAACGGCATGGTGGTGGCGCAGGAGAGCCGCGCCGCCCGCATCGGCATCGAGATCCTCGACCGCGGCGGCAACGCGGTCGATGCCGCCGTGGCGGTCGGCTTTGCGCTCGCAGTGACCTATCCGCGCGCCGGCAATATCGGCGGCGGCGGCTTCATGCTGATCCATCTCGCCAAGGATAATCGCGATGTCGCGATCGACTATCGCGAAACCGCGCCGGCGTCGGCGACCGCGACCATGTTCCTCGACGCGCAAGGAAATCCCGATCCGGCGAAATCTCGTGACAGCGCGTTGTCCATCGGCGTGCCGGGCACGGTGATGGGGCTGGCGCTGGCGCAGCAGAAATACGGCTCCGGCAGGCTTTCGCTCGCCGACCTGATCGCGCCGGCAATTCGCTTGGCGCAGCAGGGCTTCCCGGTCGAGGACGACCTCGCGGATTCGCTGCCGCGGGCTGCTAAGCGTCTCGCGCGCTGGCCGTCATCGTCGGGCATCCTACTCAAGAATGGCGGCCAGCCGTTGGAGGCGGGCGACCGCCTGCTGCAGTTCGATCTTGCCGACACGTTGCGGGCCATCGCGCAAGACGGTCCGCAGGCTTTCTACCAGGGCCGCATCGCCGCGCAGATTGCGGCCGCGGTGCGCGGCGCCAGCGGCATCATGACGACGGACGATCTGAAAAATTATCGCGCGGTGGAGCGCCCGGTCGTGCGCGGCACCTATCGCGGTTACGACATCGTCTCCATGCCGCCGCCGTCCTCCGGCGGCGTGCATCTGATCGAGATGCTCAACATCCTGGAAGGCTACGATCTCGCCAAGCTCGGCCGCGGCGAGCAATCGATGCACACCATGATCGAGGCGATGAAGCGCGCCTATGCCGACCGCGCCGTGTTCATGGGCGATCCCGACGCGGTGAAGATGCCGACCGCCGGCTTAATCTCGAAAAAATACGCCGCCGCGCTGCGCGCTCATATAGGCGACAAGGCGACGCCGGCCGCCAGCATCCGCCCCGGAAAGCCCGCCGAATACGAGGGCAACAACACCACGCATTTTTCCGTCATCGACCGCGACGGCAACGCGGTGTCGAACACGTACACGCTGAATTTCTCTTATGGTCTTGGATTAGTCGCCGATGGCACCGGCGTGCTGCTCAACAACGAGCTCGACGATTTCACCGCCAAGCCCGGCGCGGCCAACGCCTACGACCTGGTGGGCTTTAACGCCAACCTGCCGGGGCCGGGTAAGCGCCCGCTCTCCTCGATGACGCCGACCATCGTCTTGAAAGACGGCAAGCCGGCTCTCGTCACCGGTTCGCCCGGCGGCAGCCGCATCATTTCGGCGGTGCTGCAAGTCATTACCAATGTGATCGACTTCCACATGCCGATCGACAAGGCGGTGACCGCGCCGCGCCTGCATCACCAATGGCAGCCGGACGAGGTGTACGCCGAGCTGGGCTTTGCGCCCGATCTGCTTGATGCGCTTAAGGCGCGCGGCCACACCATCGTGGCGACGGAGCCGCATACCTCGGCGAATTCCATCAAGGTGACGCCCAACGGCTATGTCGGCGCCGCCGACACTCGCACCCGCGGCGCGCTCGCGGCTGGCTATTAATCCTCGTCATTCCGGGACGGCGCATAGCACCGGACCCGGGAATCCGGGAGCGTACTCAGCTTGCGCATCTGGATTCCGGGTTCGCGCCTGCGGCGCGCCCCGGAATGACAATTGTGTGAGAGAAAACTGGAGCGGGCGAAGGGATTCGAAC
>DATISB010000070.1:0-1838 GCA_035469145.1 Pseudolabrys sp. | reverse complement strand
GACCGTGAATGATGTCGCTCATGTGCTTTCGCGATATCCCGGCCGCCTTGGCGAATTCGGTCACGCTGACGCCTTTTGGCGTCAGATAGAACTCGGCGAGGATGACGCCGGGCGCGGTGGGGTGGCGGGTCATCTGGCAGTCCATGCTCCTTCTCCTCAGTGGTAGTCTTCGAAGTTCACTTCGATGACGTTTCCTTTGTCGCCTTCGTCGAAGCGGAACGTGATCCCGTAGTTCTGGTTGACGTGCATCGCGAACTCATACCAAATCCCGATGATCAGGACCGATGAGCCCAGGCGCGCAGTCCGATGGACATGATCGCCCAGGGCCGGTCGGCGAGCTTGTTCCAAGCATGGCAGCAGTGGTCGAGGATGTCCTCGTACGAGCGGAAGATGCGATTGGACAGCCAATTGTCGCGCATGTACTGCCAGATATTCTCGACCGGGTTGAGTTCTGGCGATTTCGGCGGCAGCGGCATCAAGGTGATGTTATCGGGGATGGTGAGTTTGTCCGAAAGATGCCAGCGGGCCTGATCGAGCAATAGCACGGCGTGAGCACCGGGTTCGATCGTCTGGGAGATCTCCGCCAGGTGCAGGGCCATTGCGGCGGTGTTGCAGCGCGACAGCACCAGGCCCGCCGCGGCGCCGCGGGCCGGGCAGATCGCGCCGAACAGATAGGCCGAGCGGGTGCGCTGGTCATGCGGTGCCACCGGCCGGGTGCCGCGTCGCGCCCAGCGCCGGGTGATCTTGTTCTTCTGGCCGATGCGCGCTTCATCCTGGAACCAGACCTCTATCGGCTTGTCCGGCGCCGCACGCCCGGCGATCTCGTCCAGGCTGGCGAAGAAGTTTTTTTGAACGCCGCAACGGCCTCGCCGTCCTGGGCATGATGGCGCGGCCGGGCCGACAATTTACGGAAGCCAAGGGCACGCAGTTCACGGCTCAGCGTCTGCTTGCTGAGCGAAATTGCAAATTGGTCGAAGACCCATTGCGCCAGATCGATCAGTCGCCAGCGCACCACGCCGTGCGCCGCCGGGATTGGCCCATCCTCGACAACCCGCGCCAAGGCTTGGCGCTTATCGGCATCGAGCAGCGGCACCTTGCCCGGTGCCTTGCCGTTGATCAGCCCGTGCGGCCCCTCGGCATTGAACGCTAATACCCAGTCGCGCACCGTCTGCATCCCGACCCCGCCGATCTTGGCTGCCTCGCCGCGCGAGCCGCCGTCGTAGATCGCTGCCAGCGCCAACAGCCGCCGGGTCTGGCCGGCATCATGCGACCGCCTCGCCAACCCACGCACCTGCGCTGCCGTGTAATCCTCTCGCAGCCGAACCGGCATGCCCATGGCAAATCTCCGCTCGTTTGCCATGGTGAATCATATTCCAGCGCGTTTGGGAATCCGCCGCGATCAGCCGCGTGGGTCCGCTTCATCAGGATTTGGTATAAGCTGGTGAAGACCGTGTACCGGGTACAGGCCCAAGCCAGGGCCAGATAGCCGGGCGCGACCCTCGGCGTCACAGGAGGGGCCGAAACCGGCCCCTCGATGCATTACGTGGCGGCGGCAGCGAGCGGCTGTGCCGCCGCGGCCGGGCGGTTCTCCCTGAGAAACCCGCGTACGTGCCGGAGCGCGATCTGGATCTGCTTGGGGTTCGCTTTCCACGGGTAGAGGGTCACCTGGGCGTTCGGTGCGAGATAGACGCTCTCCATCGCGACGACGTACGGATGGCCGAGCACATCGTCCGGCAGCACCAGGACCGGCGTCTGACATTGACGCACGAAGTCACGGCTCACCGTGTAGACGAAGTCGGCGCGCTCGCCGCGATACATATTGGTCAGGAACGCGTCGA
>DATISB010000069.1:0-5070 GCA_035469145.1 Pseudolabrys sp. | reverse complement strand
AAACAAGACTGTTATCGACCGTCGCAACGGCGCTGTTGCTCACCGTCGGTGTCGCATCGGCGCAGACAATGAATAAGGACGAAGCGGCGCCGACTCGCGCGCCTGCCGCGCAGCAGAAAGCGCCGGCCGAGAAGGTGGCGCCGGCCATGAAGCCGGGCGAGCAGAAAGCCGGCGTGAAGCCGTCGCAGACCACCGGCCAAGCGCCGGACGCCGATAGTCCGCGCGCTTCCGACAAGGGCGCCATGGATAAGGACGCGAAGGAGAAGGACAAGGGCACCACCGGCAAGACGATGGAAAAAGGCCCGACGGCTGCTGGTTCGCCCGCAGCCAAGAGCCCGACCACAGCTCAAACTCCTGCTCCCGCCGATTCGAAGTCGAGCCAGTCGACCACGAGCGAGAAGAGCAGCACCACCGGCCAGGGCGCGGCGGCCGGCTCCGCCAAGCTCTCGACCGAGCAGCACAGCAAGATCACCTCCATCATCAAGCAGCAGAAGGTGGAAAGGGTGGAGCCCGCCAAGTTGAACATATCAATCTCGGTCGGAACCAGAGTCCCAACGAGCGTCCGCTTCTACCCGTTGCCGCGGGAAGTATTCGTGATCTATCCCGAGTGGCGCGGCTACGACTACATCCTGGTCGGCGACCAGATCCTCGTGATCAATCCGCGTACGCACGAGATCGTCGCGATCCTCGAAGCATAATGCTTATCGTAACGCGATAATCGGCAGACGGCCGGGTACTTTCCGGCCGTTTTGTCATTGCGCTTCGCCCGTTGTCGGATCGCGGCAATCGGTCGCACGTGCTCGACGGCGGAACCTTCGTAGATGTTCATTCGTTGTCATCACGGCCCCTACACCCCCATAACGAAAGGACGAATAAAATGAACAAGGATCGTATTCAAGGCAGCGTCGAGCAGGCCAAAGGCAAAATCAAGGAAGTCGCGGGTAAAGTGACCGGCGACAGTAAGCTCGAGACCGAAGGCAAAGTGCAGCAGGCCACCGGCAAGATTCAGAACGCGGTCGGCGGCTTCAAAGACGTGCTGAAGGACGCCGTCAAGCATTGATGGCTGGCTAACCACGCAGCTTGAATTGGAAAACCCGGCGCTTGCGCCGGGTTTTTCGTTATGCACGTTATGGCGTGGCCGAACCGAATCCGGCAGGAGCCCGCTATGATCACACGTTTCCTCGGCCTTACGCCAACCCGCAGCCGTGCGGTCATTCACGACGGTCTTGTCTTTACGGTCGCGGTATCGCCGGACGGCGATCCGAGTTTTTACGAGCAGACCCGCAAGGCGCTCAAACGCATCGACGAGAGCCTGGCCCTGTCGGGAACCGACAAGAGCCGTATCCTGTCGGCGATCGTCTACATTGCCGACATCGCGCGCAAGGAAGAGATGAACCGCGCGTGGGACGAATGGGTGGATCGCGCCCATCCGCCGATGCGGGCCTGCCTCGGCGTTGATCTCGAGCCTCCGCATGTGGTCGAGATCGTAGTCACCGCCGCACAGAGATGAAATACGCCCTCACATCTTGTCGCAGGTAGGCGACGCATCACGCCTTCAGCACCGTCGGCCAATCGACCTCATTAGCAGCCAGCACCCAAGGCTCCTTGACCGCGGCGGCGTGCCAGTCGCGCCAAGCCGGTAGCGCCATCACCGCGTCCATATAGGCACGTGTGCCGGCGCCGACCGCGACCGCATAAGTGTGCAGCCGCGACACCACCGGCGCATATATGGCGTCGGCGGCGCCAAAGCGGTCGAACAGGAACGGACCGGCTTTTCCGAACCGCGCGCGACAATCATTCCAAATCGCCTCGATGCGCGCCACATTCGCGGCCGCATCCGGCGTCAGCTCGCGCTTGATGACGGGGCGCCACATGTTCATCGGCAGATGGCGGCGCAGCGGCAAAAATCCGGCATGCATTTCATTGGCGATGGCGCGCGCATGCGCCCGCGTCGCGGCATCCGCCGGCCACAAGCCGGCATTGGGGAATTTTTCCGCCAGATATTCCAGGATCGCCAGCGATTCCCACACGCGCACATCGTTGTCGATCAGCACCGGCACTTTGCCGGTGCCGGACACGGGGCCGACATGCGCTTTGAAATCCTCCGCATCGAGTGAAATCACCGTCTCCTCGAAGGCAATGCCGGCTACTTTCATGGCGATCCAGGGACGGAACGACCATGAGGAATAGTTCTTATTGCCGATGATCAATTTCAGTGCCATGGCCTGATTTTTCGCCCGCTCACGTTTTCTTCGGCTCGCCCGGCATGGTGTCCGGCGGCTCGACCGGGCCGCCCAGCTTCTTCCAGGCGCCGAAACCGCCCTTGATATGGGCGACCGGTTTGAGCCCCATGCGCTGGGCGGTCTGCGCTGCCAGCGCCGAGCGCAAGCCACCGGCGCAGAAGAACACGAAGTGCTTGTCCTCGGCGAATTTCGGCTTGTGATAGGGGCTCTGCGGGTCAATCCAGAATTCCAGCAGGCCGCGCGGACAATGGAAGGCGCCGGGCACCCTGCCCTCGCGCTGCAATTCGCGTATGTCGCGGATATCGACCAGCACTACGTCGTCGCGGCCGGCGAGCTTGATCGCCTCCTCGGTCGGCAGCGTCTCGACTTCCCTATTGGCGGCGTCGACGAGAGTGCGGTATCCGGTGGTGATGTTTTGCGGCATGGGGGCTCCTTTCCAACGACGATGGCAGAGCCGCCGCCTCCGCTCAAGCCGATGGCGGTTGTAGCGCGCGACGAGAGCGGGCACCATGCGGTCTTGGAGTCGTGCCCATGGCGGCCTTTACCCTTCCCGACCTGATGGCCCTCGCCTGGTTCCTCGGCGCTTGGATCGGCTACTCGCTGCTGATCGAGAACACCGCCAAGGGCCGCAGCGGCCTCAATTCTCTGATGAACGGCTATCGCGATGAATGGATGGAGTGCCTGCTGGCGCGCGACATGCGCATGGTGGATGCCCAGGTCACCGCCTCACTGCAGAACGGCACTGCGTTCTTCGCCTCCACCAGCCTGATCGCTATCGGTGGCACGCTCACGCTGCTGCGCTCGACCGAGCAGGTATTGACTGTTGTATCCGCGCTGCCGTTCGGCGTCGCACAGTCACCGGAATTGTGGGAGGTGAAGATGGTGGGGCTCGCCATCATCTTCGTCTATGCCTTCTTCAAATTTGCCTGGTCGTACCGGCTGTTCAATTATTTCGCCATCATGGTCGGCGCGGCGCCGCCACCGGAGGAAAAAGACAGCGCGGCGGCGCATGCCTTCGCCCACCGCGCCGCCCGGCTCTGCGCCGATGCCGGACGGCATTTCAATCGCGGCCAGCGCGCGTTCTTCTTTGCGCTCGGTTATCTCGGCTGGTTCCTGGGCCCGCTGCCGCTAGCGCTCACCACCACCGGCATTGTGATCGTGATGTGGCGCCGGCAGTTTGCCTCCGACGCACGCCTGGCGTTTTCGCAAACGCCACTGTCAGGTCCGGGTATGAACTAACGAGCAGCCAGCATGGTCAAAACCGACGCCCAGGCCACCGACGAACACATGATGCGGCACTGCTTTGCGCTAGCTGCAAAATCGGCCGAACAGGGCGAATATCCCTACGGCGCCGTCATTGTGCGTAACGGTATAATCGTGGCCGAGACCACCAACAGGGTCGCGTACGACCGAGATGTCACCCGCCATGCCGAAATGGTGGCGATTTGCGTGGCGCAGGAGGCGCTCGGCAGCACCGATCTTGCCGACTGCACCATCTACTCGAACATGGAGCCCTGCGCCTTTTGTAGCTACGCGATCCGCGAGAGCCGAATCGCCAAGGTGGTCTATTCCATGCGCTCGCCGATCATGGGCGGGGCGTCGCGCTGGAACATATTGGGCGACCGCACACTGTCGGACTCGATGCCGGAAGTGTTCGCGCCGCCGCCCGTTCTGTTGGCTGAATTCCTGCCCGAGGAAGGCTACGCGACACTGCGGCGGAGCTCGCCGGTGGTCTGGACTTACATGCGGGCGCGCGGGCTCTTGGTCACGCCGTCACCAAACCATGCCGGCGGCGATCGCGCTCACATCGACGCAATAGGGCGCGCGCGCGGATTTAGTGGCGCGTCGGAATGGATCATGCGCGTGCTGCGCAAGAATGTCTTCGACCGCTTCGGGCGCGGCGGCTCGACGCGTGCAAAAAGCCGGCCGCGCGCCGGCTAGAACGCTAAGCCATCCCCATCACGACGGCGATAAGCGCCACGACCAGCACCGCCAGGCTTGCGGCAACAATGGTGACGATGTGCTCGCTCCAATCGGGATAGAGCACACCAAGCCTGTCCGCCGCCGGTTCATCTGGCGCATCGGGATGAGTGGTATGAACATGCAAAGCCATGGGCAGCCCCTTATTGGCATCGCGTGACCGCGATGACGTACGAGCACGCTGACGCGAACCCGGGCTGAGAATCGCCCATAACGAGAAAAGAATATCACAGTTTTATTAAGGGCCCGCCGGCGGCAGGCTGAGCGAGATCAGCGCTTCTTCTTCCACTCTTCGTAGCGCTTCTTGTTCTCGTCGTTGGGCGGATAGAGACCGGGCAGCTTGGCGCCCTTCTCCACTTCCTGCACCAGCCAGCTTTCCATGAGCTCGTGCTCGGCACCCTCGCTGGCCACGAAATCGGCGAGCGCGGCCGGGATCACCACCGCGCCGTCGTCGTCGGCGACGACGATATCGTCCGGGAAGATCGCGCAGCCGCCGCAGCCGATCGGCTCGTTCCAGCCCACGAAAGTGAGCTGGTTGACCGAGGCCGGCGCCGCCACACCCGCGCACCAGACTGGCAGGCCGGTGACGATGACGCCGTGCTTGTCGCGCATCACGCCGTCGGTGATCAGCGCGCTGACGCCGCGCTTGACCATGCGCATGCATAAGATGTCGCCGAAGATACCGGCGCCGGTGACGCCCATGGCGTCGGCCACCACCACGCAGTTTTGCGGCATGGCCTCGATCGCGCTGCGGGTGGAGATCGGCTTCGACCAGCTCTCGGGAGTGGCCAAATCCTCGCGCACCGGCACGAAGCGCAGCGTAAAGGCCGGACCCACAACACGTTTT
>DATISB010000068.1:0-11439 GCA_035469145.1 Pseudolabrys sp. | reverse complement strand
GGGCCGCGTGGTGCTGAGCGACAGCTTGAAGCGTCATGCGGGAATTACCGATGCAGTGACTTTCGTGGGCCTCGGCCACAAGTTTCAGATCTGGGAGCCGGGCCGGTTCCAGAACGAGCTCGCGGAGGCCACCGACAAAGTGCGCGCGCTCAACGCCCAACTTGGTGCCCAGTCGGCGGCGCGCAACGCGCTCGGAGCACGAGAATGACGGCGGGCGGCGACGGCTTTGCGGCTGTCGTTGGCGGACCAGCCCTCCACATTCCCGTGCTCGGCCGCCCCGCCATCGACTTCCTCAATGTCCGTGACGGTGGTGTCTATATCGACGCCACCTTCGGCGCCGGCGGCTATACGCGCGCCATCTTCGCCGCCGCCGACTGTAAAGTAATCGGCATCGATCGCGACCAAAGCGCGATCGCGCATGGCGCGGACTTGGTGCAGGTGGCGCAGGGAAAGCTGACACTGATCGAGGACCGGTTTTCCCATCTCGACGCGGTGGCGCGCGACGCCGGCTTCGACGCGGTCGACGGCGTGGTGCTCGACCTCGGCGTCTCTTCCATGCAGCTCGATAGGGTGGAGCGCGGATTTTCATTCCGCCTCGACGGTCCGCTCGACATGCGCATGAGCGCTGAAGGGCCGAATGCAGCCGATGTCGTCAACGCGGCCGGTGAGCGCGATCTCGCCAATATTATTTTCATTCTTGGCGAGGAGCGCCACTCCCGTGCGGTCGCGCGAGCCATCGTCAAGGCCCGCGCACAAGCGCCGATCCGCACCACCGCCATGCTCGCCGATATCGTCGCCTCAGTGGTGCGTTCGCGCCCTGGCGACATCCATCCGGCGACGCGCACATACCAGGCGCTGCGCATCTTCGTCAACGACGAACTGGGCGAACTAGTCGAAGCGCTGCAAGCCGCCGAGCGCATCCTCAAGCCCAACGGCCGCCTGGTGGCGGTGTCGTTCCATTCGCTCGAGGATCGCATCGTCAAGACGTTCTTCGCTGGCCGCGGCGAAACGCGCGCCGGCTCGCGTCACGCACCCGAGCTAAAGCGCCCGGCGCCCACGTTTAGAGTTCTCACCAAGCGCCCGGTGGTCGCCGATGCCGACGAGGTCGCGCATAACCCGCGCGCCCGCTCCGCCAAGCTGCGCGCGGCCGAGCGCAGCGAAGCGCCCGCGCGCGTGGACGAAGCGTCCGATCTCAAGCCGCGCCTGCCGGCGCTGGCCGATGTTGTGAAGGGGCACTGAGCATGCGCCTTCTCAATATCTTCGTCATCGGCGCGCTCATCCTGGCGGCGTCCTTCGTCTACAAGATCAAGTTCGATTCCACGCTGCAGGCCGAGCGCGTGGCAAAGCTCGCCGGCGAATTGCGCCGCGAGCGCGACGCCATTGCGACTCTGCGTGCCGAATGGGCGAAGCTCGACACACCCGGCCGCATCCAGGGCTTGGCCGCCCGCCATTTGGCGCTGCGGCCGATCTTACCCACGCAATTCGACAGCCTCGACCGGCTGCCCGAGCGCCCGCCTGTTGGTCAGCCGGGCAACGATCCGATCGGCGCCATGATCGCACCGGTCGCGCCCGACACCACCGGCAGCGTGCCGGCGCCGCGGTGATCCGATGAACGCGCCGCGGAAACCACTAGAGACCCGTTGGCAGCGCTGGCTGCGCTCGTTTCTCTATGGCCGCGACGTCGACCGTAATGTGAAGGCCAAGGCGCGGCTCGGCCTCGCCATCGTTGCCTTCGCCGCCATCTACGGCGTCATCGCGCTGCGCCTTATCATGTTCGCGGAGCAAAGTGACGGCCACGGCGCCCGCCGCAGCGTCGGAGCGGACGCGCTCGCCACGGCCCGGCCCGACATTCTCGACCGCAACGGTCAAATCCTCGCCACCGACGTGAAGACGCCGTCTTTGTTCGCCGAACCGCGCAAGCTCATCGACGTGGACGAGGCGGAGGAACTGCTGACCGCGGTGCTGCCCGATCTCGACGGCAACGAAATGCGCGAGCGCCTGTCGTCGAAGCGCGGCTTCGTTTGGCTCAAGCGCGAGATCAGCGCCAAGCAGCAGCAGGAGATCCACAGGCTCGGCATTCCCGGCGTCGGCTTCCTGACCGAGAACAAGCGCGTCTATCCCAACGGCCCGGTGGTGTCGCACGAGATCGGTCATGTGAATATCGACAACCAGGGCATCGCCGGCATCGAGAAATGGCTGGATGGGCAGGGACTGGCCGCGCTGCACATGGCGGGGCTCGCCACCGACGCCCTACAGCGGCCGGTGCCGCTCGCGCTCGATCTGCGTGTGCAGTTCGCGCTGCGCGACGAACTCATCGCCGCACGCGAGAAGTACAAGGCCAAGGCGTCGTCCGGCGTGATCGTCAACGTCAATACCGGCGAGATCGTCGCGCTGGTGTCGGAACCGGACTACGACCCTAACAATCCGCGCGAGGCGAACGATCCGACCCGCATCAACCGGCTCACCACCGGCGTATACGAGATGGGCTCGTCCTTCAAGTCGTTCACTCTGGCGATGGCGCTCGACAGCGGCAAGGTGACGCTCGATTCCAAATTCGACGCACGCGGTGATCTGCACTACGGCAAGTTCACCATCCACGATTACCACGCGCAGCATCGCATCCTCAGCGTGCCGGAAATCTTCACCTATTCGTCCAACATCGGAACCGCGCGCATGGCGCTTTCGCTCGGCGTCGACTACCACAAGGCGTTCCTGAAAAAACTTGGCCAGCTCGACCGCTTGCGCACCGAATTGCCGGAAAGCGCCGAGCCGCTGGTCCCCAAGCATTGGGGCGAGCTCAACACCGTCACCATCGCCTTCGGCCAGGGCCTGTCGGTGGCGCCGCTGCAGGCGGTGATGGGCATTGCCGCGCTGGTGAACGGCGGCAAGCTGATCCCGCCGACTTTCCTCAAGCGCGAGGAGGCCGCGGCCGACCGCTTGGCCACGCGGGTGATCAAGCCCGAAACGTCCGATAAAATGCGCTATTTAATGCGCCTGAACGTGGAAAAGGGCACCGCCACAAGGGCCAATGTCGCCGGCTATTATGTCGGTGGCAAAACCGGCACTTCGGAAAAAGTAGTGGGCGGCCGCTATTCCAAGACCAAGGTTTTGACCAGTTTCACCGCCATTATGCCGGCCGATAAACCGCAATATTTGTTGTTGATCATGATCGACGAACCGCAGGGCTTGGCTGCAACTCATGGCTTCGCCACTTCGGGATGGAACGCGGTGCCGGTCGGCGCCAAGGTGATCGAACGTGTGGCGCCACTGTTGGACATTCCGCCGCGCTTCGATCTACCGAAGGCGGATCAAATGCTGCTGGCGAGCGCGAAGGAGAGGCGGTGAGGCTAGGCGAGCTTCTGCCTGAATCGACGATCGATGCGCGCCACGCTCGCCTCGATATCGCCGGCGTTGCCGCTGACAGCCGTAAGGTCAAACCAGCTTTCCTGTTCTTCGCCATTGCCGGCGCCAAAGCCGACGGTGCGCATTTCGCCAAGCAGGCCGTAGCAGCCGGCGCGATGGCGGTCGCCGCTGAGCAGCGTCCGGATGGATTGCCGGCCCAAGTCGTTTTCGTGCCGGTGAGCAACGCGCGTCGCGCGCTGGCCTTGGCGGCGGCGAAATTTTTCCCGCGCCAGCCCGGCACCATCGCGGCGGTCACCGGCACCAGCGGCAAGACCTCGGTCGCCGCCTTCACGCGGCAGATCTGGACGGCGCTGGGACTACAGGCCGCCAGCATCGGCACCATCGGCGTGGTCTCGCCGCGCGGCGAGAAGTATGGCTCGCTCACCACGCCCGATCCGGTCGAGTTGCACCGCACGCTCGATCAATTGGCGGGCGAGGGCGTCACGCATCTGGCGCTGGAAGCCTCCTCGCATGGTCTCGACCAGCATCGGCTCGATGGTGTGCGCGTCGCCGCCGGCGCCTTCACGAATTTGTCGCGCGATCATCTCGACTATCATCCGACCATCGAGGCCTATCTCGCCGCCAAGCTGCGCCTTTTCGAGGAACTGGTCGCGCCGAACGGCACAGCGGTGATCGATGTCGACGATTACTATGCGGGCCAGGTGGTCGGCGCCGCTAAGGCGCGCGGCCTCAAGATCATGACGGTCGGCGTGCAGGGTGACGACATCAAGCTTATTGGCGGCGACATCGACGGCTTCGCGCAAGTCGTCACCATCGCCCATGGCGACCGCGAGTTTAAGGTCAAGCTGCCGCTAGTTGGCGCCTTCCAGGGACAGAACGCCGCAGTGGCCGCCGGCCTCGCGATCGCGACTGGTGCCGAGCCAGCGCGCGTATTCGCGACGCTGGACCATCTCACCGGCGCCAAAGGGCGGCTGGAGCTCGCCGGCACCAAGAACGGCGCGCCGATTTTCATCGACTACGCGCACAAGCCCGATGCACTGGCCAAGGCGCTTGACGCGTTGCGTCCCTATGCCAGCGGCAAACTGGTGGTAGTGTTCGGCGCCGGCGGTGACCGCGACGCCGGCAAACGGGAAATCATGGGCCGCATCGCTGCGCAGAATGCCGACCGCGTCATCGTCACCGACGACAATCCGCGCAGCGAGCAGCCGGCAGCGATCCGCGCCGCCATTCTTGCCGCCGCCCCGGGCGCGACCGAGATCGGCGACCGCGCTGAGGCGATCCGCGCCGGCATCGCCGCGCTGACAGCCGGCGACGTGCTGCTGATCGCCGGCAAGGGCCATGAGACCGGGCAGATTATCGGCGGCCACACTATTCCGTTTTCCGATCACGACGCGGTCGCCGCAGCCTTGCAGGGCAAGGTGGCATGAGCGCGCTGTGGACCCTCGACGCTATGGACGCTGCCATGCGCGCGGAAAAATCCGGCGCGCTGCCGGCCGAGGTGCCCGGCCTGTCCATCGACACGCGAAACATCGGCAAGGGCGAGGCCTTCTTCGCTATCAAAGGCGACAATCGCGACGGTCACGACTTTGTTGAGACCGCATTCAAATCCGGCGCCGGCGTCGCGGTGGTCGCACGCGATAAGCGTCAGCAATTCGCCGCCGATGCGCCATTACTGATCGTCGCGGACGTGCTCGAGGCCTTGCGCGATCTCGCCCGCGCCGCGCGCGCGCGGTCGCACGCCAAAGTGCTCGCTGTCACCGGCTCGGTCGGCAAGACCAGCACCAAGGAGGCGTTGCGGCTTGCGCTTTCCGCCGACGGTGAGACCCATGCTTCCGCCGCTTCCTACAACAATCACTGGGGTGTGCCGTTGTCGCTCGCCCGCTGTCCGGCGAGCGCAAAATACGCGGTGTTCGAGATCGGCATGAGCCATGCCGGCGAGATCACGCCGCTCACGCAACTGGTGCGCCCGCATGTGGCGATCGTCACTGCCATCGCACCTGTGCATCTGGAATTTTTCGGCTCGTTGGAGAAGATCGCCGATGCCAAGGCGGAGATCTTTGTTGGGATCGAGCCCGGCGGCGCCGCCGTGCTCAACCGCGACAACCGCCAATATGCACAGCTCGCCAAGGCCGCCGAGGCGGCCGGCGTCACGCGCATCGTGTCGTTCGGCGAGAATGCCAAGGCGGACGCGCGGCTGTTGCGCCATTCTCTGCATGCCGAATGCTCGACCGTCGAGGCGCGCATCCTCGGGCAGGGAGTCACCTACAAGCTCGGCGCGCCGGGCAAGCATCTGGTGCTCAATTCACTCGCCGTGCTGGGGGCTGCCGCGCTAGTGGGCGCCGACCTGGCACTGGCGGCGCTCGCGCTCGACAATCTCAAACCCGCCAGCGGGCGCGGCACCCGCACCACCCTGCGGGTGCCCGGCGGCAGCGCGCTGTTGATCGACGAAAGCTACAACGCCAACCCCGCCTCCATGGCTGCCGCCATCGCGCTGCTCGGCCAGGCCGCAGTCGGCAACCACGGCCGCCGCATCGCCGTGCTGGGCGACATGCTGGAGCTGGGGGCGCAAGGACCCGCGCTGCACCGCGGTCTCGCCGAGCCGATCGCGGCGGCCGGCGTCGACCTGGTGTTTTGCAGTGGGCCGCTGATGCGCACGCTCTGGAAGGCCCTTCCCTCAGGGACCCGGGGCGGCTATGCCGAGACTGCGGCGGGGCTGGAGCCGGCCGTGCTCACCGTCCTTCGCGACGGCGATGCGGTGATGGTGAAGGGTTCGCTGAGCTCGAAAATGGGGTCGATCGTCAAGGCCCTGGAACGGCAATTTGCCAGACCGGCCGCGATCGAAAATGTACCGGCGGCGCAAAACTGACCGGCAAGGTTTGATCCGATGTTCTATTGGCTGACCCAATTCTCCGACAAGATCTCGTTTCTCAACGTCTTCCGCTACATCACGTTTCGCACCGGCGGCGCCATCGTCACCGCGCTGGTGTTCGTCTTTCTGTTCGGCGGCCCGATGATCGACCTGCTGCGCATCAAGCAGGGCAAGGGCCAGCCGATCCGCACCGACGGCCCGCAAACCCATTTGGTCACCAAAAAAGGCACGCCCACCATGGGTGGGCTGATGATCCTTTCCGGCTTGCTGGTCTCTACTTTGCTGTGGGCGAACCCGACCAGTCCCTACGTGTGGATTGTGCTCGGGGTGACGCTGAGCTTCGGCCTGATCGGCTTTTATGACGACTATCTCAAGGTCACCAAGCAGAGCCATGCCGGCTTTGCCGGCCGCACGCGGCTCGCCGCCGAGGCGCTGATCGCGGTGATCGCCGTCACGGCGCTATCGCATTTGGGCAAGGGGCCGATCGCGACCTCGCTGGTGTTTCCGTTCTTCAAGGAGTTGGTGATCAATCTCGGCTGGGCATTCGTGTTGCTCGGCACCTTCGTGATCGTCGGCGCTGGCAATGCGGTCAACCTCACCGACGGGCTGGACGGCCTCGCCATCGTGCCGGTGATGATCGCGGCGGCGAGCTTCGGGCTGATCTCATATTTGGCCGGCAATTTGGTGTTCGCCGAGTACCTGCAAATCCATTACGTCGCCGGCACCGGCGAACTGGCGGTGGTATGCGGCGCGGTGATCGGCGCCAGTCTCGGCTTCCTCTGGTTCAATGCGCCACCGGCCTCGATCTTCATGGGCGACACCGGCTCGCTGGCGCTCGGCGGCATGCTCGGCGCGGTGGCGGTGGCGATCAAGCATGAGATCGTGCTGGCCGTCGTCGGCGGGTTGTTCGTGCTGGAGGCGGTGTCGGTGATCGTGCAGGTGGTCTCGTTCAAGCTCACCGGCAAGCGCGTGTTCAAGATGGCGCCGATCCACCACCACTTCGAGCAGCTCGGCTGGACCGAGCCGCAGATCGTGATCCGGTTCTGGATCGTCGCTGTGGTACTGGCGCTTGCCGGTCTGGCGACGCTGAAGTTGAGATGATCCTTGATCCCGATCACCACGTTCGCGGATAAGAAGGTCGCGGTTTTCGGCCTCGGCAGTTCCGGTCTGCTGTCGGCGTGCGCGCTAGCGGCGGGCAACGCCAAGGTGATCGCCTTCGACGACGACAAGAAGAAGCTCGCCGAGGCGCAAGCGGCCGGCCTCAAGACGCAAGATCTGCGCGAACTCGATTGGCGGACCATCGCCGCGCTGGTACTGGCGCCCGGCGTGCCTCTCACCCATCCGATCCCGCATTGGAGCGCGGCGCTCGCCGCCACGGCCAAGGTCGAGATCATCGGCGACATCGAATTGTTCTGCCGCGAGCACGCGAAATCCGGCGCGCAATGTCCGCTCATCGCCATCACCGGCACCAACGGCAAATCGACCACCACCGCGCTGATCGCGCATCTGCTCAAAAGCGCCAGCCGCGACGCCCAGATGGGCGGCAATATCGGCGTGCCGGTGCTGGCGCTGGAAGGTTTTGCGCCCGGCCGCGTTTACGTGCTGGAAGTGTCGTCCTATCAGATCGATCTCGCGCCCTCGCTGCACGCCAGTGTCGGCATTCTCCTGAACGTCACCGAGGATCATCTCGACCGCCACGGAAGCATGGAGAACTATGCCGCCATCAAGGAACGCTTGCCGGCCAACGTGGCGGCCAACGGCACGGCGGTGATCGGCGTCGATGACGATTGGACGCGCGCCGCCGCCGGGCGTATCGAGCGCTCCGGCAAGCGTATCGAGCGCGTCTCTGTGCTCACAGCCCTGCACGAGGGCTATTACGCGCAAGGATCGCGTATTCTTCATGCACGTAACGGCAAGGCCGATACGGTCACCGACTTGGCCGGCGTTGGTAGCTTGCGCGGCGTGCACAATGCGCAAAACGCTGGCGCCGCCATCGCCGCCTGCCTCGCGCTCGGCCTCGATCTCACGGCGATTCAGAAGGGGCTGGCGAGTTTCCCCGGCCTCGCCCATCGTATGCAGCAGGTCGGCCGCAAGGGCAACGTCCTGTTCGTCAACGATTCGAAGGCAACCAACGCGGACTCCGCCGCCAAAGCGCTGGCGAGCTTCCACGATATTTTCTGGATCGCCGGCGGCAAGCCGAAGACCGGCGGCATCACTAGCCTGGCCGAATTCTTCCCGCGCATCCGGAAGGCCTATCTCATCGGCGAAGCCGCCGCCGATTTCGCCAAGACGCTGGATGGCAAGGTGCCGTACGAATTGAATGGCGTGCTGGCGGCCGCGGTCGAAGCCGCTGCGCGTGATGCCGCGGCTTCCGGGTTGAAGGAATCGGTGGTGCTGCTATCGCCGGCCTGCGCTTCGTTCGACCAGTACCCGAGCTTCGAGGTGCGCGGGAAGGCGTTCACCGACCTGGTGCTCGAGATTCCAGGGATTGAAAGCACGCTGGCCAGCTAACGGTGATTAGCGAACGGCTATAGCATACCGGCGCCGGGCGGCAGACCGCCGAGGTCCTTGTTGTTGGGGTCGGGCTTGACCTTGAAGCCCTGCCGGAACGCAAAAATAGCGAAGCCGACGATCAGAACGACGGCCGAAAGTCCGAGCCATTGGTGCAGCGTCATCACCCAATGATAAGCGCACCCCGGGCCAAGGCCATAGGCCGCGCTCCGGAATGGCAACAAATTGTTAATTCGCGGGAAACCATATTCAGGCACTAGTCAAAGGCCGCGCCGGCGGCATGGAGACTCGGGATGGTTTCGCGCGCGCAACGCACGCCCTTCGGCGAATGGTGGTGGACGGTCGACCGGCTCACGCTCGCCGCCATCGGCGCGCTGATGCTGGCCGGCGTCGTGCTCTCGCTCGCGGCCAGCCCCCCGGTGGCCGGCCGGCTCGGGCTCGACCCGTTCTATTTCGTCAACCGCCACATCCTCTATCTGATCCCGACCGTCGTCATCATGCTGGCGGTGTCGTTCCTCAATCCGCGTCAGATCCGCCGGCTGGCGCTGATCGTGTTCGCGGTCAGCATCATCATGGTGGCAGCAACGCCGTATTTCGGCGCCGAGATCAAGGGCGCGCGGCGCTGGCTGATCCTGTTCGGCGTCAACATCCAGCCCTCGGAATTCCTCAAGCCCGCCTTCGTCATCCTGATCGCCTGGCTGTTCGGCGAGTCGGCCAAGCGGGCGGACATGCCGACCAATGCGTTTTCGCTCTCGCTGCTGCTGGTGGTGGTTGCGCTCTTGGTCATGCAGCCCGACTTCGGCCAGACCATGCTGGTCGTGCTGGTGTGGAGCGCGTTGTTTTTTATGGCCGGCATGCGGCTGATCTGGGTGTTCGGCATCGCCGGCATCGCCGGCATCGGCCTGACCGCCGCTTATTTCACGGTGCCGCATGTGGCGAGCCGCATCCAAAAGTTCCTCAATCCGGCCTCCGGCGATACCTTCAACATCGACATCGCCACCGAGAGTTTCATGCGCGGCGGCTGGTTCGGCAGAGGCCCGGGCGAGGGCACCGTGAAGCGGCTTCTCCCTGAGAGCCACACCGACTTCGTGTTAGCGGTGGCGGCGGAGGAATTCGGCGTCGCGCTCTGCCTCGCGCTGGTGGCGCTGTTCGCCTTCATCGTCATTCGCGCGCTGGCGCGCGCCATGCGCAATGACGACGCCTTCACGCGCTTTGCCGCCGCGGGCTTAGCCATTCTGTTCGGCATGCAGTCGGCAATCAACGTAGCGGTGAATCTGCATCTCATTCCGGCCAAGGGTATGACGCTGCCGTTCATCTCCTATGGCGGCTCTTCGATGCTCTCGCTCGCCTATGCCATGGGCATGCTGCTGGCGTTGACGCGCGAACAACCGCACGCGGCCATGCTGACCGCGCCGGACCCGGTACCGGCGGGGAGCGCGGTCTGATGCCCGCTTCCGCGGCGCCGCTGGTGCTGCTCGCGGCCGGCGGAACCGGCGGGCATCTATTCCCTGCGCAAGCGCTGGCCGACGCCTTGCAAAAGCGCGGTGCCGTGATCGATCTTACCACCGATGCGCGCGCGGCCCATTTCAAATTTCCCGCCCGCGCCGTGCACGTCATTCCGAGCGCGACCCTGCGCGGCCGCAATCCGATTGCGCTAACTCGCACCGCCGCGTTGCTCACGCTCGGCACCGCCAAGGCGTGGGCGATGCTGGGGCGCGTGCGCCCCGCCGTGGTCGTCGGGTTCGGCGGCTATCCGACCGTGCCGCCACTGATGGCGGCGACGCTGCGCGGTATTCCAACCGTGCTGCATGAGCAGAACGGCGTCATGGGCCGCGCCAACCGGTTGCTAGCCCCGCGCGTCACGGCCATCGCCACCGGCTTTCCCACGCTGGCGCGCCTCGACTCGCGCCTGCAGGGAAAGATCATCTTCACCGGCAATCCGGTGCGCCGCGAAGTGATTGCCGCGGCGGCGACGCCCTATGGCGCGCCGGAGCTAAACGGAAAACTGCGCCTGTTGGTATTCGGCGGCAGTCAGGGCGCACGCGTCATGGCCGAAATCGTGCCGGCGGCGATTGAGCGCCTCGCCGCCGACTTGCGCGCGCGCTTAGCCTTGGTGCAGCAGGCGCGCGCCGAAGACCTCGACACGGTGCGCGGCACTTATGCCCGGCTCGGCGTTGCCGCCGACTGCGCACCGTTCTTTTCCGACTTGCCGGCATGCATGGCGGCCGCCCATCTGGTGATTTCTCGCTCCGGAGCTTCCACGGTCGCTGAGCTTTCCGCCATCGGTCGTCCTGCCATCCTGGTACCGCTGCCGCATGCACTGGATCAGGACCAGCTCGCCAATGCCGGTGTGCTGGAGGCCGCCGGTGGGGCGATCCGGATCGAGCAGCGCGACTTCACCCCCCACCGCTTGGCAGCCGAAATCGCTGCGCTGGCCGGCGATCCCGGACGCCTTGCCCGCATGGCGCAGGCTGCCAAATCGGCCGGCAGTATCGACGCCGCCGAGCGGCTGGCCGACCTGGTGTTGAAAGTGGCCGAAATTTAAGCATTACCTCTTGGCCGGTCTTGTTTCGGCCTTCTGCCTCCTGCAAAACATGCCGAAATAGCGATGCGCGCGGCCAGCGCGCATGAGGAAAGGCTAAGGGCGAACCCATGAAGCTGCCGCGCGACATCGGTCCGGTGCATTTCGTCGGCAT
>DATISB010000067.1:0-63279 GCA_035469145.1 Pseudolabrys sp. | reverse complement strand
AGGATCATCCCTCGCGCTCATCGTCGGCTACGGCCTCCGGCCTTCCCGACGTGATCCCGGCCACGACTGGTGTGGACAGCGATGGAGATCTCCCGGTTCCCGGACGAAATGCTTCTGCGATGCCAGGGTCTACGACGACGCGGGGTTGACTCGTGTCTTGCGATGACGACACGAAAAATCTTGCCTTCTGTTGGACGGAGAATATCAGCGGATGTTCGCCACGGTCGCTACCATGAGCGGGGCAACGATGCGAACTAAACGCGCGAAATTCCGGTTCGCATGCGCCAGACTCGCATGCATCCAAGCCCAGGGGAATCCCCTTCGGGAGTCATCAAATGTCAGACGCAATCCACTAGGAGTTCTTCGCGAGATGGTCGCGCAGCTCGTTGATCGAGGCAAAATGCAGCGTGCCTTGGGGCAGTTCGGCTTCGATCGAACCGTCGACATAGAGCGTGTAGGCCATGCCGTCGACCACGCCGGATTTCAGGATCGCAACCGGCGTACTTTGCGCTTCGGGCGCAGGGGCCGGCGCCAGATCCCGCTTCGACTCGGGCTTGGCCTCGTCAATGACCGGGCCTTTCACTGGCCTGGATTTCGCCGGCCACAAGGCATCGAAATAGCTTGTCTCGGACTGGCGCTCCAGCGGCTGCGGCGAAGACCGCCAAGGGGTATCGACGGCCGGCTCTGGGCGCATTCCTGCCACCGGAAAAGCATCGTCGCTGACCGGCGAAGACGGCGCGGGTTCGCCCAGATCGATCGCCGCCGGCGCGGTCATCGGTTGTTGCGGCGACAGCGAAACATACTCGTATTCCTTGACTTCGAATTCCTCGACCACGGCGTCCGGCCTATCCGGATTTCGCAGCATCGGCGCCGCGGCAGCGGCCGTGTGGTCTTCGACGGCCATATTGGCGGGCGGCTGCGTTTCGCGGACAGCCGCCTCGGATTTCGGCCTGGGCGGGAACGGAATTTGGCCCGCCATTGGTGCCGCGCGTGAGCCGGACGGTGGTTCAAACATTTCGATTGGGCGGCTGGACCGCACCGGCGTCCGCGTTGCCAGTGTCTCGGCGATCCGCTGCAATTTGCTGACCGCGGTGCTGATGGCGATGACGATGAGGCCGCCGACCACGGCCGTGGTCCCTGCGACGATGAGCGTGTTGCCGAAGCTGAATTCATTGATCGGAATGCCGTATCCGACCAACCCTACGCCTACCATGATGGCAATGGCGCCGACAACGAACAACAGGACTGACATAACCCGTTAGGACCTCTTGTGAACCACCAACGCCACCGGGCGGTAAGGTCTTCCAGAAGCGGCGAATTTTGGCCGTTCGCGGCAACCGCTGCAACCATTAATGTTAATTTAGTCGCGAATGCCCTCAAACTTGATTAATGTTGTGCCGCCCCGGTCGATCGCCACTGGGGGCATTTCGGAGCATTTCCAATCACTTAGCCCAGCACAGCCGATTGATTGCCTGCGGCGCATCGCTGCCAAGGCGTTGCCCCGGCCGTCGCCAGAGCCTAATTAACTTAACCGAGGAATTCGCCCGGGACATCCCGGTTTCATCATGAGATCGGCTTTTTTCCCAATCATCGTTTGTGGATCGAGGAGGATCTGATGTCGTTCACGCTGCCCGAGTTACCCTATGCCTATGAGGCGCTGGCGCCCCACATGTCACGCGAGACGCTCGAATACCACCACGACAAGCACCACAAGGCCTATGTCGACAACGGCAACAAGCTGCTGGCCGGCAGCGGGCTTGAGGGCAAATCGCTCGAGGAGATCGTCAAAGGCTCGTTCGGCAAGAACGCCAGCCTCTTCAATAATGCCGGCCAGCACTACAATCACATGCATTTCTGGAAATGGATGAAGCCGAACGGCGGCGGCGACAAAATCCCCAGCAAACTCAAGGCGAAAATCGATGCAGATCTGGGCGGCGTGGCCAAGATGAAGGAAGATTTCGCGCAAGCCGGTGTGACGCAATTCGGATCCGGTTGGTGCTGGATCACCTTGAAAGCCGGAAAACTCGCCATCACCAAGACGCCGAACGGTGAAAACCCATTGGTACACGGGGCGATTCCGGTGCTGGGCTGCGATGTGTGGGAGCACTCTTACTATATCGACTACCGCAACCGGCGGCCGGACTACCTAAAGTCGTATCTCGATCACCTGGTGAATTGGGACTACGTGGAAGAATTGTTCGTGGCGGCGAGCAAGTAAACGTCGCGCGCTAAGAATAAATACTCGGCGAAGAAGTCGATCTTCTTCTTGATCTTCTGGCGGAAATGTTCTGCATGCGATCGGTAATGGTCTCCGCCGATCGCATCGCGGTCCTCGTCCTCGCGGCGGTCGCTGTCATCGCGGGGATAACTTTCCGCGACTACGGGCTGGGCTGGGACGACTATACCCACGCGCAATACGGCGACCTGCTACTCAAGCTCTACGGCTCGGGCTTCGCCGACACCCGCGCGCTTTCCTTCGTCAACCTCTACAAGTACGGCGGCGGCTTCGACATGGCGGCGGCGCTCGCCGCCAAGCTGCTGCCGTTCGATCTGTTCGAGACGCGGCGGCTAGTCGGCGCCGCGGTCGGTATCGTCGGGCTGTTCGTCACCTGGCGCATCGGCCGACGCATCGGCGGGCCGCCCGCCGGCGTGATCGCGCTCATCCTGCTCGCCAGCTGCCCGCTCTATTACGGCCATATGTTCATGAATGCGAAGGACGCGCCCTTCGCCACCGCCATGGCGGTGCTTCTGCTCGGCTTGCTGCGCTCCTTCGACGAATATCCCAGCCCAAGCGCGCACACGGTCGCGCTGACCGGGGTTGGCCTCGGGCTGGCGTTCGGCTCACGCGTGCTGGCCGGGGTCGCCGCGCCGGTCGGGCTCGCCGCGCTGCTGTTCGTGCTGATCGCGGAAAGCCGCGCCGGCGGCTGGAAACCGGCGGCGCAACGCTGCGGGCAATTCTTTTGGACCATGCTGCCGGCTTTGGGGCTCGGCTATCTGATCATGGGCCTATTATGGCCGTGGTCGGTTCTCTCGCCGCTCAATCCGCTGTATGCGGTGGAATATTTCGACACGTTTTTCGAAAAGCCGTGGCAGGAATTGTACGAAGGTCGGCTGATCAACGTCCCGGACATGCCGGCGAGCTACCTGCCGCATTTGTTCATGCTCACGTTGCCGGAAATCATGCTGGCACTCGGGCTGATCGGAACGGTCGGCGCCTTCGTCACCGCCGCGCGCCGCAGCGTGACAGTCAACCGCCGCGCCAGTCTGATCGCCGTGGCGCTCGCCGCGATCTTGCCCGTCACCTTGGCCATAATGGCGCGGCCGGCGCTCTATAACGGACTGCGCCATTTCATTTTCGTTGTGCCACCGTTCGCGGCGCTCGGCGGGCTCACCATGGCATGGCTCGTCGAGAGCGCGTGCCGGCATGGCAAGGCCGCGCTCGGCGCACTGGCCGCCGTCTTCATCGCCGGCGTCAGCTTGCCGGCGATCGATATGGTGCGCCTGCACCCTTACCAGTACACGGCGTTCAACTGGTTCTCCGGCGGCGTTCGCATGGCGCAAGACAAGTACATGCTGGATTACTGGGGCCTCGCCTTCAAACAGGCGGCCGACGAATTGCGCACGCGGCTTGCCGCCGCCAGCGAGCATCCGCCGCAAGGGCTGCGCTGGGTGGTGGCGATTTGCGGTCCGCAGGCCTCGGCGCAGGTCGAACTTGGGCCGCAATTCGATACCACCTTCGACCGCAAGACCGCCGACTTCGCCTTGGCGCTCGGTACGTTCTATTGCAATCATTTACAGCATCCGATCATGGCCACGATCGAACGCGAAGGCGTGGTCTACGCCCAAGTCTATAACCTGCGCGGCGGCCCAAAGCCGCAGTTGCTCACCGAGCCGCCGCCGTGAAGCCAAGCTACCCTGTCAGGAAATCGAATATGGGAGTGAGTCCCAGGCTTCAGAAAAGCCGAATTACATAGAACCAATTGTCTTGTAAGCGCGGCCCCTTGAACAACCAACGACAAGCTGCTGCCGCAGTGACGCGACATTTTTTTGCAAACCACGCCTCTGTCAAAGACTCGGCATATTTGACCGGAACCTGCTTCTTGGCATCGGGTCTCCCAAAATTATTTAGCGCCACCGGAAATATCTCCGAAACGGATATGACTCTTCAATGTGCCAGGACATCTCTGATTTTAATAACAGCGGGATCAACTGGCCTGACCCCGCACGTGAAGGGGGCGGCATGCTCGCTGCACGCCTGGCCCAACTTCGAGCAGCGTTGTCAGTTCGATTTCAGGAATCCCGAGAGCGAAGCGCGAACCGTTCGGACCATCGCCCTTCGCTGAGCGGCGATTGCGGCTGCTTACTTAGCTTCCAACAGCTCGACCGGCTCTAGCGGCGAATATTTCCGCTCCGCCGCGTCATAAACGGCGACCTGAATCACCAGATAAGTTTCCTTGAGCTTGGCTGCGGTGGTCATGGCTTCCTTTGCGGTTTCAAATCGCGTTTTCAATTTGCCATCGACCGACAAGATAAAGCCGTCAATTGGCATTGCATTGGCAGGCAGATTGGTGAGTTTCTTTGCAGCGCTCATATCAAATTCCTTTGTGATTGATGTTCAGGTATAAGCCTGCGTCGTCAAACGTCGGCGACGTTGAGATCGTAGGAGCCTCTGCGGCCCCGGGCATAGACTTTCGCGGCGATCGCATAGATGCGGTCGCGGTTGATATCGAAGGCACGCAGCAGGCTCACCGCATCGAGTTGTAAATTCGGTTGCATCTGCTGGAGCGCATCCGCGCTAACAAAGAACGAATTTTCCATGGAGCGGTCATAGCCCCAGAAGCGGACCGCGTGCCGCGTCGCATCGTAGCTGCGGCTTTCATTCGGAAAATTGATCGCCATGTTCGTGGCCTGGCGCGGTTGCGACTGCCATGGGAAGCGCATCAGTGCCTCCCCGCCGCGGCCGGCGCAGATTTGAACGTCGCGTGCGTAATAGACACCGCCGTGCCGTGGGGATCGCTTGCGATATCCATCTGAGCATCAAGCTGCGTGGCAAGCGCCTGGACCAGACTGGTGCCCAGCCCGCCCTTTTTCGGTTTTGTACCCGGCTCCGGCTTGCCCATCCCATTGTCAGAAATCGTCAGCTTCCAATCAGTACCCGCGAGTTTGTACGTCACCAGGATCGCGGCGTCCGGCTTTTTGCCGGGAAACGCATGTTTCAATGCGTTCATCACCAATTCGGTAACGATCAGTCCAAGGCTCACTGCTTGATGGGAAACAACAGTTCCCACATCGGCGGCGACTTTGAGCGTGATCGGCCGGCTATCACCGATCATCGATTGCGCCAAAGTTTCGCATAACCTCGAAAGATAGCTGGCAACGTCGACCAGCCTGCCGGCACCGGTGTCATGCAGGTGTTTTTGCACGGCAGCGACCGACAGAACACGCTGATGCGCGTCCTCCAATTGCAATCGGGTCTCCTCCGACTGGACGGTGCGTGCCTTGATTAGCAGGATACTGGCGATGATTTGCAAACTGTTGGCGACCCGGTGCTGCATTTCTTCCAGCAGAATGTCCTTTTCGCGCATCAACTCCTCAAGCCGCCGCTCAATGCCTCGCCGGTCAGTGATGTCCTCGAACGCCAGCAATACGGTGTTGTGTGTGCCCTTCTCGTAGAACACCTTGCGGACATTCAGCAGCATGACGCGCCGGCCGATCACGGGAAACTCGCGGTCGACTTCATAGCCCTCGATCGTCGCATCGTCCTTGGCGATGGTATCCAGCAATTCATGCAGCTCCGGAATGTCCCATTGGCCCATCGATATCGAATAGCACATGGCCGCGGAGATCCTGACCGATGAGCTTGAAGGTTTGGTAGAAGGACCGACTGGCAGCGACGATGCGTTGATTCTGGTCGAGTACTAGGAGCGGATCGCGCACGGTATCGATGATTGCATGCGAAAGCGCGAGCGCGATTCCCTCTGGAATGTCGATGAATGGCGCATCCTTCGACTTTATCGAAGTGAGCATGTGACCCTTTTGCCCCGTTTTCTAACGTGGGCTAAGCAGCGCGGATTTTCGTAAAGTTGGCGCGAACGCCGGGACGCCTTCGCTGGGCGTCGAATTGAAAAAACCATACGCCTTTATTCGCGTATAGTCGAGCGAATTGCGCACACGCAATCGGGATGGGTGCGCCTGTTTCAGGCCAGTAGCCGTATAAGCTGCCACTCATAGATGCCATCGTACCTGCCGTCGGTTCGTGCGACTGACCCGAGCAAATTCGGCACCGCATGCCGCATTTGCGAAGCGTTACCCGTGCGCGAATTCCCAATAAAGCTCGCGCGCCTTGCGATACAGCGGGCCGGGCTGCAATGAGCGTTCGTCGATGCGATTGACCGACATCACCTTGGAATAATTGCCGGAGGAGAAAATCTCGTCGGCGTTCTGAAGATCGCTGTATTGCAGCGTGGTCTCCACCACGCTGACGCCAGCCTCGCGCAGCAGCTTGATCACACGCTGGCGGGTGATGCCGTTGAGGAACGTGCCGTTCGGCGTCGGGGTGAACACCACGCCGTCCTTGCCGATGAACAAATTGGCAGTGGCGAGTTCGGCGATATTGCCGACGAGGTCGCGCACCGCGCAATTGCTAAAGCCGCGCGCATTGGCCTCGATCAGCGCGCGCGCATTGTTCGGATAGAGGCAGCCGGCCTTGGCGTCGACCGGCATGCATTCCATGCTCGGCTTGCGGTAGGGCGACAGCGTGATGGAAAAACCCTCCGGTGGACGCATGGGCGCCTCGTACAGCGTGAGGCACCATCGGGTCGATTCCGGATCGGGCGCGACCAATAGCGCGCCGCTGTGCTCGGCCCAATACATCGGGCGGATGTAGAGCGCGGCGTCCTTGGCGAAGCGCTTGATGCCGTCCTGCGTGAGGCCCAACCAGGTCTCGGCCGAGACGGTCGGCTTGAGGTGCATGGTGGCGGCCGAGTCATTCACCCGCGCGCAATGCAGGTCGAGGTCGGGAGAGACGCCCTCGAAAGTGCGCGCGCCGTCGAACACCGAGGAGCACAGCCAGGCAGCGTGCGAGCGCACGCCCATGATCGGGATGTTGCCCTCGTGCCAATCGCCCTCGTAGAACGACCAGGTTTTCGACCAGCTCTGTCCCGACGCCATTTAACTCCCCACACCCATTCGTTATTATGTGCGCAAGCATAGCGGCCCGGCCGGTAGGATACCATCGCGGGGACTGGCGCGCAGGAGCGCAGCCGACTATATGCGCTGCATTCGCCACGGCCCTCCCGCCCCATGCAATCCATCATTTCCATTTCAAACCTATCGAAGACCTACGCGACCGGGTTCCGAGCGCTGAAGGAGATCAATCTCGACATCAAGCGCGGCGAAATCTTCGCGCTGCTCGGGCCCAACGGCGCCGGCAAGACCACGTTGATCGGCATCGTCTGCGGCATCCTGGTAGCCACCGCCGGCAAGGTCACGGTCGACGGCCATGACATCATCAAGAACTACCGCGCGACGCGCTCGCTGATCGGTCTGGTGCCGCAGGAGCTGCACACCGATGCCTTCGAGAGCGTTTGGGGGACCGTCTGTTTCAGCCGCGGCCTGTTCGGCAAGCCGCGCGATCCGGCACACATCGAGAAGGTGCTGCGCGCGCTCTCGCTGTGGGACAAGAAGGACGACCGGATCATGACGCTGTCAGGCGGCATGAAGCGCCGCGTGCTGATCGCCAAGGCACTCGCGCACGAACCGCAAATCCTGTTCCTTGACGAGCCGACCGCCGGCGTTGACGTAGAATTGCGCAAGGATATGTGGCAGGTGGTGCGCGATCTGCGCGCCTCCGGCGTGACCATTATCCTGACCACGCATTACATCGAGGAAGCCGAGGACATGGCCGACCGTGTCGGCGTGATCAACAAGGGCGAGATCATCCTGGTCGAGGACAAGGCCGAGCTGGTGCGCAAGCTCGGCAAGAAGCGAATGATCCTCTATCTCCATAAAAAACTCGATGCGTTGCCGCCCGCGCTCGGCGCGCATGCTTTGACGCTGGCGAACGGCGGCAGCGAGCTGGTGTTTACCTACGACACGCAAGGCGAGCGTACCGGCATTACCACCCTGCTCGACGATCTTAATCGCGCCGGCATCATGTTCCGAGATTTACAGACCGAGCAGAGCTCGCTCGAGGACATTTTCGTCGGCCTAGTGAGCGATCGCTAATGAATCTGTACGCTGTCCACGCCATCTACCGATTCGAAATGGCGCGCACCGGGCGCACCATCTGGCAGAGTATCGTGTCGCCGGTGCTCTCGACCTCGCTCTATTTCGTGGTGTTCGGCGCCGCCATCGGAACCCGCATTACCGAGATCGAGGGCGTGAGTTATGGCGCATTCATTGTGCCCGGCCTGATCATGCTGATGCTGTTGACGCAGAGCACGATGAACGCTTCGTTCGGCATCTATTTCCCGCGTTTCACCGGTACGATCTACGAGATTCTGTCGGCGCCGGTGTCGGGCTTCGAAATTGCGCTCGGCTATGTCGGCGCGGCAGCCACCAAGTCGATCATCCTCGGCCTGATCATCCTGGCGACATCCTTCCTGTTCGTGCCGCTGCACATCGCGCATCCGTTCTGGATGCTGGCCTTCCTGGTGCTGACGGCAGCGACCTTCAGCCTGCTCGGCTTCATCATCGGCATCTGGGCCGACAATTTCGAGAAATTGCAGATCGTGCCGCTCCTGCTGATCACGCCGCTGACCTTTCTCGGCGGCACGTTCTATTCGACCAGCGTACTGCCGCCGTTCTGGCAGACCGTCACGCTGTTCAACCCGGTGGTCTATCTGATCAGCGGATTCCGCTGGAGCTTCTTCGAGATCGCCGATGTGAGCCCGGGCATCAGCGTCGCCATGACGTTCGTATTCCTGGGTGTCTGCCTTGCCACGGTCTGGTGGATTTTCAAGACCGGCTACCGGCTCAAGAACTGACCGCCGCTGCGGTTGACGTCAGCTACCGGAGAACTCCTCACGCAGGATTTCAAGCTCCAGCCATAGCTCCTCGGCCACGGCCAGCTTGCGCTGGATTTCGCCGAGATCGGTGGTGACTTTCTCGAAACCGGCGCGGTCGCGATTGTAAAATTGCGGATCGGCGAGCTTGGCCTGCAGCTCATTGGCTTTGACATTGAGCGCGGCCATAGTCTTGGGTAGCGTTTCCAGCGCATGTTTTTCCTTGAATTTCATCTTGCGCTTTATGACCTGAGAATTGGCGGCTTGCTGCTCGCCGGACGGAGCAGCCTTTACCGATTTCTCTTTCCCCTGCTTGCCCGAATCGCGCGTGAGATCGGCGCCGCGCTGCACCAACATGTCACTGTAACCGCCGGCATATTCGGTCCAGTGGCCGTCCCCCTCCGGGGCAATCACGCCGCTGACCAGCCGGTCGAGGAAATCGCGATCATGACTGATGAGCAAGACGGTTCCGGGGTATTCGCCGAGCATGTCCTCCAGCACATCAAGCGTTTCCATGTCGAGATCGTTGGTCGGCTCGTCGAGCACCAACAGGTTTGACGGTTTGGCCAGAGCTTGCGCCAGCATCAACCGGCCGCGTTCACCGCCCGACAGCTTACCGAGCGGCGTACGGACTTGTTCGCTCGAAAACAGAAAGTCCTTCATGTAGCTGACGACGTGCTTGGGCGCGCCATTGACCATGACGGTGTCGCCATTGCCTCCGGTCAGCGCTTGCTTGACGGTGATATTGGGATCGAGGCTGTCGCGTTGCTGATTGAGTGTGGCGATGGCAAGCGTCGACCCGAGCCGGACCGTGCCGGTATCCGGCGGCAAGATCCCGGTCAGCATGCTGATCAGCGTGGTCTTGCCGCTGCCGTTCGGCCCGACGATGCCGATACGATCGCCGCGCTGGATGCGGATGGAGAAATTGCTGACGATGGCGCGCCCGCCGTAGCTCTTGCCGATCGCTTTCGCCTCGATCACCAGCGCACCGGACGGCGCCGCCGAACCGGCGGTGATGGTGACGTCGCCCGCACCGGCGCGGTAGGTGCGGCGCTGTTCCCTGAGCGCCTGCAAATGGCCGACCCGGCGCATGTTGCGTTTGCGCCGGCCGGTCATGCCGTAACGCATCCAATGCTCTTCGGCGACGATTCTGCGGTCGAGCTTGTGCTGTTCGCGTTCCTCCTCTGCCAGCAACATGTCGCGCCATTCTTCGAAATGGGAAAAGCCACGTTCAATACGGCGTGTACAACCACGGTCGAGCCACACCGTCGAACGCGAGAGCGTGGAGAGGAAGCGGCGATCGTGGCTGATGATCACCAGTGCCGTGCGACGGGAATCGAGGTCGCGCTCCAGCCATTCGATCGTGGTCAGGTCGAGATGATTGGTCGGCTCGTCGAGCAGCAGAATATCGGGCGATGGCGCCAGCACGCGGGCGAGCGAGGCGCGGCGCGCTTCGCCGCCGGAAAGACGTGCCGGATCCTCTTGGCCGGTGAGGCCGAGTTGCTCGAGCAGATGGCGGGCGATGTAGGGGTCGTCGCTCGGTTTGAGGCCAGTTTCGACATAGGTCAGCGTGGAGGCGAAACCGGAGAAATCAGGCTCCTGCGGCAGATAACGCACCAAAGCGCCCGGCTGCACGAAAACCGAGCCGCGATCCGGTTCGATCAGCCGCGCTGCGATTTTCAGCAGCGTCGATTTACCGGAACCGTTGCGCCCGACCAAGGACACGCGCTCCCCCGTGGAGACGGATAATTCCGCGCCCGTGAGAAGCGGTGTGCCGCCAAAGGTCAGTGCGATGTCTTTGAGTTGAAGAAGCGGAGGAGCCATGTCACCTTATCATGCCGTCATATCAAGCCGCTACACCGCGGGTCAGCGGAGGCCGATACGTATGTTGTAGATGTGGATGCTTTTAAGATTCCGCCAGCGCCGCCAAAATCCGCGCCCAGGAGCGGATGCCCTTGTGGAAGCACTTGAGGTCGAACTTCTCGTTCGGCGAATGCACGCGGTCGTCATCGAGCGCGAAGCCGACCAATAACGAGTCCATCCCGAGCACGCTCTTGAAGTCGGCGACGATCGGGATCGAGCCGCCGGCGCCGACCGCCACCGCTTTGTGGCCCCATTCCTCGGCCAGCACGGCGCGCGCCTTGTTGAGAGCCGGATTGTCGAACGAGAGTTGCAACGGCGGCGCCAGGCCGAAATTGCCGAACTCAACTTGGCAATCGGCCGGCAAGCGCGCGCGTACAAAGGTGCGGAAGCCGTCGCGCACCTTCTCGGGGTCCTGGGCACCGACCAGGCGGAACGACACTTTTGCCGACGCTTGGCCGGGAATGACGGTCTTGGCGCCTTCGCCGGTGTAGCCGCCGACGATGCCGTTGATCTCGGCGGTCGGCCGCGTGGTGATTTGCTCGATCAACAAGCGGCCCTTTTCGCCGGCCGGTGTTTTCAGCCCGATCGGCCCGAGAAATTTCTCCGGCGTGAGATCAAGCGCCTTCAGGTCGGCCTTGATGTCGGCCGGCAATTCCTTCACGCCGTCATAAAAGCCGGGAATAATGACGCGGCCATCGTCGTCCCATAGGGCGCCGAGGATCTTGGCCAGCAGCCGGATCGGGTTCTGCGCCGCCCCTCCGAACACGCCGGAGTGCAGGTCGCGGTCGGCGCAGGTGATCTTAACGTCCTCATAGACCAGCCCGCGCAGCGAGGTGGTCACTGCCGGCGTCTGCTGGTCCCACATGGCGGTATCGCATACCAGCGCTAGGTCGAGCTTGAACTCGGCGGCATTGTCGCGCACGAATTTGAACAGGTTCTTCGAGCCACACTCCTCCTCGCCCTCGATCATGGTGGTGATCGGCAGCGGCAGCTTGCCGGTGACCGCCTTTAAAGCCCGGCAGGCCTCGATGAAGGTCATGGCTTGGCCTTTGTCGTCGCAGGCGCCGCGCGCGACGATGATCTTGCGGCCGCCGGCCAGCGTCTCGATGCGCGGCTCGAACGGCGGGGTCTTCCACTGGCTCAGCGGATCGACCGGCTGGACGTCATAATGGCCGTAAAACAGCACGTGTGGTCCGGCAACGCCGTTCGATTTGCCTACCACCACCGGATGGCCCTCGGTTGGGCGAACGTCGGCTGCAAAGCCGATGCTGCGCAGGTCGGCGGCGACGTGCTCGGCGGCGGTCCGGCATTGTTCCTTGTAGGCCGGGTCGGTTGACACTGAGGCGATGCGCAACAGGGCGAACAGACGCTCGACGCTTTGGTCGATATCCTGGTCGATGCGGCTCAGCACCGCGTCGAGTGTGCTCATGACAGGCTCCCGTGGAAAGGACAGGCAAGCTAGCAACGCTTACTTAGGCTGAAAAGCACCGCTAGTCCGCACAAGCGTCCGAATTAGCCGCCGGATTGCAAGTTGAAACGGCTGATTTGCGTCATCCTACGTGATTTTTTTATTTTCTTTTCAGAATTTCTAAAACATAGCCTGGTGCAGCATCTGCCAGACCTCGAAATATGACTGATCGTAATTCTCTGGATACTGCCGATGGTATTACCGGATAACTTGTCGATCTACCGGTCGCGCGCCGAGGCGCGAGCGGGCGATCGCAAGAAAGCTTGCTCGCGATACGAGGCGCGTTACATTTTACTTGACATGCAGCCGCGACAGTGTGTGAGCGCATCGACAACTTTGCTTATGTGATAACGCAACGCGCTTGTCATCGCCGCGAACGACGTTCAATATAGCGACAACCCGCCGCCAGTGCGGGAGAGTTGAGGGGGTCATGGACGAATTGATCGCACGTCTCGTCGCCAATGTCGGCGTCGACAAGACCGTTGCGGAAAAAGCCGTCGGCATCATCCTCGACTTCCTGGTCAAGGAAGGCCCATCCGACATGGTGCAGGCCGTCGTCGACAAACTGCCCGGGGCGCAAGCCCTGATCCAAGCCCAGCAAGCCAGCGACGCCGGCGGCAGCATGTTCGGCATGGGCGGCCTGATGGGCGCCGGCACCAAATTGATGGCGGCTGGGCTGAGCATGGGCCAGGTGCAAGCCGTCACCAAGGAAGTGATCACCTATTCCCGCGAAAAAGCCGGCGAAGACGCGGTCGGAGAGATCGTCGGCGCGATTCCGGGCTTGAGTCAGTTTGTTTAATCGATCCATTCGGCGGCGTAGACAGAAGTAAGAAGCAGGCGAGGAAGTCCGGATGTCCTATCCCATCACCGATATCGACGGGATCGATGACGAAGCAGCCGCGATACTCAAGTCGGTGGGGATCCGGTCGACCGAGCGGCTGCTCGAGGCGGCGCGCACCGTGCGCGGGCGCAAAATGCTCGCCATCAAGACCGGTTTCGACGAAAAGCGGCTGTTGTGCTGGGCCAACGTCGCCGACCGCATGCGCGTCAAGGGCATCCGCAAGGAATATGCCGAGCTGCTGCAAGCCGCCGGCGTCGATACCGTCAAGGAGCTCAAGTATCGCAATCCGGCCAATCTCGCCTACGCGATGGCCGAGGCCAACAAGAAGCGCAAAATGGTCCGCTTGCTGCCGTCCGAGAAAGTGGTCGGCATCTGGATCGAAAACGCTAAGAAGCTGCAGCTCAAGATCAGCTACAAATAGCCCGGCCCGACCGCGTAGCGAGGCTTCTTGACAGCCCCGCGCCTTCCAGCGCAAAGCGACCGCCATGGGGCTCGCCCGCACCTTCGAAGCCGCCGCTGACCAAGCGCAAAAGCCCGCGCGCGACGCGCTTTCGGCGTTGCTGGCGCTCGGCCGTCCGCTGGTCATGGGCATCCTCAACGTGACCCCGGATTCCTTCTCCGACGGCGGCCGCTTCATCGATCCGGTCAAGGCCATCGCCCATGCCGCCGCAATGGCGGCGCAGGGAGCCGACATCCTCGATATTGGCGCGGAGTCCACGCGGCCTTATGGCGGCGCCACGCCGGTATCGGCGGAGGACGAGATGGCGCGGCTGGCCCCGGTGCTGCCGGCGGTACTCAAACTTGGATTGCCGGTGTCGATCGACACCATCAAGGCCGGCGTCGCCGCCTGGGCGCTCGATCAAGGCGCCGATATCGTCAATGACGTGTGGGGCCTGCAACGCGATGCTGACATGGCGAAGCTGGTCGCCCAGCGCGGCGTGCCGGTGATCGTCATGCACAACCGCGAGGCCGTCGTTCCCGATATCGACATCATTGCCGAAGTGACCGCCTTCTTCGCGCGCTCGCTCGAGATCGCGGAGCGCGCCGGCATCGCGCGCAACAAGATCGTACTCGATCCCGGCATCGGCTTCGGCAAGACACCGGAGCAGAGCATCGCCTGCATCGCGCGGCTCGCCGAATTAAAACGCTTCGGGCTCCCGCTTTTGGTCGGCGCCTCGCGCAAGCGCTTCATCAATTCGGTGGCGCCGTCCTCGCCCGATCAACGGCTCGGCGGCTCGATCGCCAGCCATCTCGCGGCGGTCGCCAACGGTGCGGCGATCGTGCGCGCGCACGACGTCGCCGAGACCGTGCAGTCGCTGCGGGTGGCCGCTGCCATCAGCCGCGCCAAGGAAAGCTAAAATGAGCGACCGCATCTTCATCAACGGGCTGTCGCTGCATGCCTATCACGGCGTGATGGCCTACGAGGCCAAGGTGGGGCAGACATTTACGATCGACCTTGAACTCGAGATCGATCTCGCCGACGCCGCGCGCTCGGACAAGGTGATGGACACCGTCTCCTATGACAAGGTGGTCGATTGCGCGAGCCGCGCGTTCTGCGACCGACGCTGTCGACTGATCGAGGCCGCCGCCGGTCAGGTCGTCAATGCAGTGCTCGCCGCCTTCCCGCGCGTGCGCAAGATCAAGGTGACGATCCACAAGCCGCACGCCCCGATCGCGGCGACCTTCAGTGATGTCGGCGTCACGCTCGAGCGGGCGCGCGGTGATTCCCGGTCATGACCGCGGCGTGGCTGGCGCTCGGCGGCAATGTCGGCGACAGCCGGACTATTCTCGACCGCGCGGTGACCTTGCTGTGCGACGGCAAGGCGGTGCGGCTGACCGCGCGCTCCTCCGACTACCGCACGCCGCCCTGGGGCTTCAAATACCAGCCGCCGTTCATCAATCTGTGCATCGCGGTCGAGACGACGCTGGCCCCGCGCGACTTGCTGGCGCGCGCGCAAGACGTCGAACTGCAGCTCGGCCGCGACCGCGCCCATGAAAAACGCTGGGGGCCGCGCACCGCCGACATCGATATCATCGCCTATGGCGACCTCGCCGTGCACGAGCTGGGCCTGACGGTGCCGCATCCGCGCCTGTTCGAGCGCGCCTTCGTGCTGTTGCCGCTCGCCGAAATCACCCCCGACTTGGTCATTGCCGGGCGGACCGTGCGGGAGGTGGCCTCCGGCGTCGATCCGGCCGGGATTGAACGGCTGCCGCCGCGCCAGGGCACGTAATTTGCTTTAGCTCAATGGCGGCAACGCATTGACTGTGGCACTTTGCCCCGATGGATGAAGAACTTCCCCTCGCCGCCGAATTCCCCGCCACCATCCAGGCCGAATGGCGCAAGCTGGTCGATGCGGCGCTGAAAGGCGCCTCGTTCGAGAAACGGCTCACCATCCAGACCTATGACGGCTTGCGGATCGAGCCGCTCTATCCGCGCGCGGTGGGGGCAAGGCCGGTGGCCGGGCGGACGCCGGGCGCGGTGTGGACGCTCATGCAGCGGGTCGATCATCCCGATCCGGCGGCGGCCAACGCGCAGGCGCTGCAAGATCTGGAGAACGGCGCCACCGGGCTGACCCTGGTCATGGCCGGCTCGGTCAGCGCCAACGGTTATGGTCTCGATGCGTCGCCGGCGACGCTTGCGCGTGTGCTCGACAGCGTCGCGCTCGATGCTATCACCATTGACTTCAACCTCAGCCCGCCGACGCGCAGCGCCGTGCAGCACTTCGCCGCGCTGGTGAAAATGCGCAAGATCGCGCCCGCAGCGGTCGACCTGCGCGCCAGCATCAATCCGATCGGCGGTTTTGCGGCCTCCGGCGCGAGCCCGAAACCGTGGAGCGCATTGTCCAAAAATTTCTCGGCCATGGTGCGGGAACTGGCCGATCAGGGTTTTCGCGGACCGTTCGCGGTCGCCGACGGCCGTATCATCCACAATGCCGGCGGCTCGGAAGCGCAGGAGCTTTCCTTCGCCATTGCCAGCGCTGTTGAGTATCTGCGTGCTTTGGAGGCGAACGGCGTACCGCTCGATGCGGCGCGCGGCATTATCTATTTCCGGATGTCCGCCGACGCCGACGAATTTCTCACCATCGCCAAGTTCCGTAGCCTTAGGAAATTATGGGCACGGGTCGAGAACGCCTGCGGTCTTGCGCCGAAGCCCGCTTACGTCGCAGCCGAGACCGCCTGGCGCATGATGACCCAGCGCGACCCTTACGTGAACCTGCTGCGCATGACCATCGCGGTCACCGCCGCCGGGGTCGGCGGCGCCGACAGCATCACCGTGCTGCCGCATACCGCCGCGCTCGGCCTGCCCGATGCGTTCGCGCGCCGCGTCGCACGCAACACGCAGCTCATCCTGCTCGAAGAGTCGAACCTGGCGAGAGTCTCCGATCCGGCCGCCGGCTCCGGCGCCATCGAGGACCTCACCATCAAGCTCTGCGCCGCGGCCTGGGCGCAATTCCAGGAGATCGAGAGTACGGGCGGCGCCTGGGCTGCGCTCGAAAACGGGCTGGTGCAGAAGCATGTCGCGGCGGTGCGCGCCGAGCGGCAGAAGGCCGCCGCGCGCCGCAAGGATGCGCTGACCGGGACCAGCGATTTTCCGGACCTGCACGAAAAATCTGCCGCGGTGCTCGACGTCGCGCCGGTCGTGCCGCCGAAGGAAGCGGCCGCCGCCGTGACCATCGAGCCACTGCCGCGCATTCGGCTGGCGGAGCCGTTCGAGGCCTTGCGCGACAAGTCCGATCAAATCCTCGCCAAGACCGGCGCACGGCCGAAAGTGTTCCTGGCTAATCTCGGCAGATTGTCGGAGTTCACCGCGCGCGCAATGTTCGCAAAAAATTTCTATGAGGCCGGCGGCATCGAGGCGCTGAGCAATGACGGCTTCAAGGATCAGGCCGCGATGATCGCGGCGTTCAAGACCTCCGGCGCCAAGCTCGCCTGCCTATGCTCATCCGATGCGGTGTATGCTGCCCAGGCCGCCGAGGCCGCCAAAGTACTCAACACCGCCGGAGCGACCGTCCATCTCGCCGGTCGGCCCGGAGAGAACGAGGCGAATTGGCGGCAGGCCGGCGTGAAAACCTTCATATTCATGGGCTGCGACGCGGTTTCGACCTTGGAGGTGGCGCATGATATTCTGGCTGTGAAATGAGTCAGGTCCCCAACTTCACCAAGGTCGATTTCGCCGATACGCCGGTTTCCGCCGGCAACGGCTCGGCAAAACCTTGGGTCACGCCGGAAGCCATTCCGGTGAAGCCCGCCTATAGCGAAGTCGATCTCGCCGGCCTCGATTTCCTCGACACCTATCCCGGCAAGCCGCCATTCCTGCGCGGGCCTTATCCTGCGATGTACGCGGCGCAGGCCTGGACCATCCGGCAATATGCCGGCTTCTCCACGGCGGAGGATTCCAACGCCTTCTATCGGCGCAATCTTGCCGCCGGGCAGAAGGGCCTCTCCATCGCTTTCGATCTCGCCACCCATCGCGGCTACGACAGCGATCATCCGCGCGTTAGCGGCGATGTCGGCATGGCGGGCGTTGCGATCGATTCGATCTACGACATGCGCACGCTGTTCTCCGGCATTCCGCTCGACAAGATGAGCGTGTCGATGACCATGAACGGCGCGGTGTTGCCGGTGCTCGCGCTCTATATCGTCGCCGCCGAGGAACAGGGCGTGCCGCACGCCAAGCTGTCCGGCACGATCCAGAACGACATCCTAAAAGAATTCATGGTGCGCAACACCTATATCTATCCGCCCGGCCCGAGCATCCGCATCATCTCCGACATCTTCGCCTACACCTCCGCCGAGATGCCGAAGTTCAATTCGATTTCGGTCAGCGGCTATCACATGCAGGAGGCGGGCGCGACGCAGGACCTTGAGCTCGCTTACACGTTGGCCGACGGCGTCGAATACGTGCGTGCCGGACTGCAAGCCGGACTGACCGTCGATCAGTTCGCGCCGCGTGTGTCGTTCTTCTGGGCGATCGGCATGAATTATTTCATGGAGATCGCCAAGCTGCGCGCCGCCCGCATGATCTGGGCCAAGCTGATGAAGCCGTTCAAGCCGGAGGACGCGCGCTCGCTCAGTTTGCGCACGCATTGCCAGACCTCGGGCTGGTCGTTGGCGGCCCAGGACGTGTTCAACAACGTGCCGCGCACCATGATCGAGGCGATGGCGGCGACGCAAGGCCAGACCCAGTCGCTGCACACCAACGCGCTCGATGAGGCCCTCGCCTTGCCGACCGATTTCTCCGCCCGCATCGCGCGCAACACCCAGATCGTGCTGCAGCAGGAAGCCGGCGCCACCCGCATCGTCGATCCCTGGGGCGGCTCCTATTATGTCGAGCGGCTGACCTACGAACTCGCGAAGAAGGCCTGGAGCCATATCGAGGAAGTCGAGGCGCTCGGCGGCATGACCAAGGCGATCGAGGCCGGCATCCCCAAGCTGCGCATCGAGGAAGCTGCCGCCAAGACGCAGGCGCGCATCGATGCCGGCCTGCAGTCGGTGATCGGCGTCAACAAATATCAGACGACCGACGAGGCGCCGATCGACGTGCTCAAGGTGGACAATTCCGCCGTCATGCACATGCAACTCGACAAGCTCAAGCGGCTCAAGGCCGAGCGCGATCCGGCGGCGCTGCAAGAGGCGCTCGATGCGCTCACCCGCGCCGCCGACCGCGGCAACGGCAATCTGCTGGCGCTGGCCATCGACGCCGCCCGCGCCAAGGCCACCGTCGGCGAGATTTCCATGGCGCTCGAAAAAGTCTACGGACGTCACCGCGCCGAGATCAAAGCGATCACCGGCGTCTACAAGCGGGAGGTCGGCATGACCGGCGCGGTCGAACGGGTGCGCGTTGCGGTCGAGGCGTTCGAGGCGGCGGAGGGCCGACGCCCTCGCCTCTTGGTCGCCAAGATCGGCCAGGACGGTCACGACCGCGGGCAGAAGGTGATCGCCTCGGCCTTCGCCGACCTGGGCTTCGACGTCGATATCGGGCCGCTGTTCGCCACGCCCGCCGAAGCCGCGCGCCAGGCGGTGGAGAACGACGTGCACATTCTCGGCGTTTCCTCGCTCGCCGCCGCGCATTTGACGCTGGTGCCGGAGTTGAAAGCCGAACTCGCCAAACAGGGCCGCGACGACATCATGATCGTGATCGGCGGCGTGGTGCCGCCACAGGATTACGACACGCTCAAAAAGGCTGGCGCCGAAGCGATTTTCCCGCCCGGCACGGTGATCGCGGAGGCGGCCGAGAAATTGCTCAAGTCGCTCAACAAACGCTTGGGGCACGGGAAAGAGGCGGCGGAGTGAAATCCTTCCTCTTCCGCGCGGCGTTCACCGCGCTTTGCGGCCTGTCTTTGACGGGCTGCATCGATTCGTCGGGTCCGATCCTGACGGATGCGCAGCCGGTGTTGGGGCCGCGTCTCAATCTGCAGCTCTATTCGCTGCGCGAGGGCCGTGCGCATGACCCGGAGCGGGCACGTTTCGCCTGGAACGGTAAGCTCTATGTCCGTTCCGGCGGCGGCATGAAGGACATCAGCGATTTCAGTGTGCATCCGTTCGAGGCCGGCGACACCATCATCCAGTCATCGCAGCTACGCCACCCGCAGATCGCCGAATACGCGCTGATGCGCAAGCTGGCCGAAGGCATCTACCAGGTCATCGCCATCGACGAAGACGACGCCGACGAGGCGACCCGCGCCGCCAATTGCAAGCATCCCGGCGGGACGGCCTGCCGTATCGAGACGTACGAGCAACTGTTCACGTTCGCGCGCGCCACGGCGGCGAAGCGGAAAACCGACGGCGGGCTCGCGATCCGGCTCGACGACACACCGCGCCCGCAGCGCCGCCAATAGCGGCGGAATTTCATGGCTTCGCGCACCCTCAAACCTTCCGACCTCGCCCGCGGCATAAAAGCGGGCGACCGCGCGACGCTGGCGCGCGCCATCACGCTGATCGAGAGCAAGCGCGCCGACCACCGCAAAGCCGCGCACCACCTGGTGCAGGAATTGCTCCCGCTCACCGGCAAGGCGGTGCGGCTCGGCATCACCGGCGCGCCCGGCGCCGGCAAATCCACCACTATCGACGTGCTCGGCACCACGCTCACCGGGGCGGGCCACAAGGTCGCCGTGCTGGCGGTCGATCCGTCCTCGAGCCGCACCGGTGGCTCGATCCTCGGCGACAAGACGCGCATGGCGCGGCTCGCCAGCGACCCGAATGCCTTCGTGCGGCCTTCGCCCGCCTCCGGCACGCTCGGCGGCGTCGCCGCCAAGACGCGCGAGACCATGCTGCTGTGCGAGGCGGCCGGCTACGACGTGGTGCTGGTGGAAACGGTCGGCATCGGCCAGTCGGAGACCGCGGTCGCCGACATGACCGATTTCTTCCTGGTGCTGATGCTGCCGGGCGCCGGCGACGAGTTGCAGGGCCTCAAAAAGGGCATCGTCGAGCTGGCCGACATGGTCGCGGTCAACAAGGCCGATGGCGACAATATCGCGCGCGCCAAACTGGCGGCCGCCGAATATCGCGCCGCGCTCAATATCCTGGCGCCGTATTCGCCGACCTGGTCGCCGCCGGTACTGACCTTTTCGGCGCTCACCGGCAACGGCATCGGCGAGCTGTGGACCAAGGTGCTTGAGCACAAGAAACTGATGACCGCGTCGGGCGAGCTGGCCGCGCGCCGGCGCGAGCAGCAGGTGAAATGGATGTGGAGCATGCTGGAGGAGCGGCTCACCGCGCGGCTGCGCAGCGATCCGGCCGTGCGCGGCAAACTCAAAGCGGCGGAGGCCGCGGTCGCCGCCGGCAGACTGGCGCCGACGCTTGCCGTGGAAGAGATCGCGCAATTGCTCGGGGTGTGATGGTCGTCACCATCCTCGTCACCGGCTTCGGGCCGTTTCCGGGCGCGCCGTTCAACCCGACCGGGCCGCTGGTGCAACGGCTGGCGCAAATGCGGCGGTCGGGTTTGGCGGAAGTGAAAATTCTCGCCCATGTTTTCCCGACCAGTTATGCGGCGGTCGACCGCGATCTGCCCAAGCTGCTCGCGAAGCACAAACCGGACGCGTTGCTGATGTTCGGGCTGGCGCCGCGGGCGAAGACGATCCGCATCGAGACCCGCGCGCGCAATGCCGTGTCGCTGCTACCCGACGTCGGCGGCGTTGCGCTCCATCGCCATGCCAGTGCGGCCGGCGGGCCAACCGCACTGGCAATGCCGGCCCCGGCGCGGCGCCTGCTGGCGGCCGTGGGCGCCACGCGCGTGCCGGCCACGCTGTCGCGCGATGCCGGGTGCTACCTTTGCAATTACCTGTGCTGGCGCCCGACCGAGGCCGCAGGCAAAAAGGGCGGCCCGCAGGTTGCGGCCTTCATCCATGTACCCAAGGTGCGGCGCGGGCCGGTTCCGCGCGCCCGGGGGAAAAACCGCCCTCTGGCGCCGGCCGATCTGGCGCGGGCGGGCGGCGCCATTCTGGCTGCGATTGCCGTTTCAGCACGGCGTTAACCAGCGCGGGCGCAAGATGTCCCGCGCATGGACCTGAACCGCCGCCATCTGCTCACCGCCGCCGCGACCGGCGCCGCCGCGTTCGCCTCGCCGCTGTCCGCCTTCGGCCTCGACGCCGCGCAATTCGGCGTACGTCCCGGCGCGCCCGGCGACCAAAGCGCCGCCTTGCAGCGCGCCATCGACCAGGCAGCTCGCACACGCGTCCCGCTGATGCTCGCGCCCGGCGTCTATCGCGCCGGCGGTATCAAGCTGCCGGTCGGGGCTAACCTTGCCGGCGTGCGCGGCGCGACCCGGCTGATCCTGACGCAGGGACCGTCGCTCGTGTCTGCCGAGCACGCGGAGACCGTCTCGCTCAGCGGCCTCACGTTCGACGGCGGCGGCCAGCTGCTGCCGGCCGGGCGCGCGCTCGTGCACTTCGACGACGTGAAAGCCGTCCGCGTCTCCGATTGCGAAGTCAGTGGCGCCGGCGGCAACGGCGTCACGTTTGAGAGCTGCGAGGGCGAAGTGACGCACAACACGATCACTGGCGCCGCGGACAACGCCTTGTTCTGCAACGACAGCCGCGGCTTGCTGATCGCGGCCAACATCATCGCCCAATCCGGCAATGGCGGCATTCGGGTCTGGCAAAGCGACAAGCGCCGCGACGGCAGCCTGATCGCCGACAATCGCATCGAGGATACGGCAGCGCGCGCCGGCGGCAGCGGTGAGAACGGCAACGCAATCAACGTCTTTCGCGCCGCCGACGTGATCGTGCGCGGCAACCATATCCGCAATGCCGCCTTTTCCGCGATCCGCGGCAATTCCGCGTCCAACATCCAGATCATCGGCAATAATTGCGCCGCGCTCGACGAAGTGGCGATCTATTCCGAATTCGGCTTCGAGGGCGCGGTGATCGCCGACAACGTGATCGATGGTGCGGAAACCGGGATTTCCGTCACCAATTTCGACCAAGGCGGCCGGCTGGCCACGGTGCACGGCAATATCGTGCGCAATCTGGGGACGCGGCGTGCAAACCGGCCACCGGAAGAAGCCGGCGTCGGCATCGGGGTGGAAGCCGACACCGTGGTCAGCGGCAATGTGATCGAGCGCGCGCCACGCGCCGGCATCAGCGCCGGCTGGGGGCAATATCTGCGCAACGTCGCGGTCACCGGCAATGTGGTGCGCGAGGCGGGCTTCGGCGTCGCCGTGTCGGTGGTCGCCGGTGCCGGCGTCGCGGTGATTTCCGGCAATTTGTTCGCCGGCACGACGCGCGGCGCCATCGTCGGCATGGAGTAACACAGGGCGGTGACCGGCGACCTCGCGCTCGCCGGCACCGAGCGCTATCCGCAGCTCAGGATAAGCGGCAATCAGGTGAGCTGACCGCTGCCACGTTTAGGCCGGAATGCGTCACTATCTGCACTGCATGCCGTCCGCCCGCCCTTCCCGCCGAAAGCTCATCATGCTCGCGATCTTCGCCGTGTTTCTCGTGCCGCTTATTGCCCGCGCCGCGCTCTACGCCGCCGGCAACGGCCCGCGCAGCTGGCGCGACGCCGACTGGTCGAGCACCGGCAGGCTGCCGCCAGCCACGGACGAAAAGCCAGCGCGCGTGATCGTGTTCACCGGCAAGGCCGGCGCCTGGAAGGGCATCTTCGCAGTGCATAGCTGGATCGTGCTTAAGCCTGCGGGTGCGCGCGAATGGACCCGTTACGACGTGGTCGGCTGGGGCCAACCGGTGCGCGTGAACAACTGGCCGCCGGACGGACGCTGGTTCGGCAACACGCCGGTGGCGATCGCCGATATTTCCGGCCCCGACGCGGAAAAGCTGATCCCGCGCATCGAGGCGGCGGTGAACCAATATCGCTTCAACCGGGCCGGCGACTATCGCATCTGGCCGGGGCCGAACAGCAACAGCTTCACCGCCGCGGTGCTGCGCACGGTGCCCGAGCTGGGCGTGGCGCTGCCACCGAACGCGGTCGGGCGCGATTTCCGCGACCAGCTCTACGCCGGCCGCACCGACAGCGGCACCGGCGTTGAGCTCAATTTGTACGGTTTCGCCGCCGTGAAGCTCGGCTGGGTCGAGGGGGTCGAGGTCGACCTGCTCGGGCTCGTCGCCGGGCTCGATCTGCGTCATCCGGGCGTCAAGCTGCCGGGATTCGGCCACATCGGCGTCGAATCTCCGGTCGCCACCGCGCTCGCTAAATAAGCTCACGCCAATTTGGGGTGACGCGGGCGCAGCGCCCATGGCAAATTGCTTAGGCAACCGAGAATTCCCATGCGCGACACGCGGCCGCTGCTCGATCAGGTGCCCTTCCCGGCGATCCGCCGCGGCAGGCTCGACACCTTGCAGATCAATGTCGGCTATCGCTGCAATCAGTCGTGTTTCCACTGCCACGTCAATGCCGGCCCTAACCGCACAGAGGAAATGTCGGCGCAAGTCGCCGACCTGGTGCTCGACTTCGTCGCCCGCCGGCGCATTGCAACGCTCGACATCACCGGCGGCGCGCCCGAGCTCAATGCGAATTTCCGCCGTCTGGTGACGGGCGCGCGCAAGCTCGGCGCCAAGGTGATGGACCGCTGCAACCTCACGATCCTCGAGCAGCCGGGGCAGGAAGACCTCGCGGAATTCCTCGCGGCGAACCGCGTCGAGGTGGTGGCCTCGATGCCGTGCTATCTGCAGGACAATGTGGAACGCCAGCGCGGCAAAGGCGTGTTCGACGGTTCGATCCGCGGCTTGAAGAAGCTCAACGCGCTCGGTTTCGGCCGCGATCCGCAGCTTACGCTCAACCTCGTCTACAATCCGCAAGGGCCGGCACTGCCGCCGCCGCAGGTTTCGCTCGAAGCCGACTACAAGCGCGTGCTGGGCGAGCGCTACGGCATCGTGTTCAACAAGTTATTCGTGCTCGCCAACATGCCGATCCAGCGCTTCGGCACCATGCTGATCAACAGAGGCGAGTTCGACGGTTATCTGCAGCTTTTGCAGGACGCCCATCTCAACGCCAATCTCGACGGCGTGATGTGCCGCAATCTGATCTCGGTCGATTGGCGCGGCTACGTCTACGACTGCGACTTCAACCAGATGCTCGATCTGCCGCTGACGCGCGGCGCCCGCGCACGCGTGCATCTGTCCGACCTGCTCGACGACGACATCAAGGGCAACCCGATCCGTACCGCCGGCCATTGCTATGGCTGCACTGCCGGGCAAGGCTCGAGCTGCGGCGGCGCGCTCAAAGAGGCGGCGGAATGATGAGACTTTCTATCGTCATGCCGGTGCTCGATGAGGCCGCGGAAATCGAAACCGCGCTCTTGGCGCTGGCGCCCTATCGCCAACGCGGCGTCGAGGTCATCGTGGCCGATGGCGGCAGCAGCGATAGCACGGCCGAGCGGGCTCGTGTGCTGGCCGACCGCGTGATCGCCGCACCAAGGGGGCGCAGCCTGCAGATGAATGCCGGTGCCGCCGCCGCGCAAGGCGACGTTCTGCTGTTCCTGCATGCCGACACCCGGCTGCCGGAGAACGCCGACGGCCTGGTGTTGGACGGTCTTGCCCGATCGGAACGTGCCTGGGGCCGTTTCGACGTGCGCTTCGACGGCGACGGCTTGCTGCGTGTCGTCGCCGCGATGATGAATCTGCGTTCGCGCCTGACCGGCATCGCCACCGGCGACCAGGCCCTGTTCGTCACGCGCGCGGCCTTCGAGCGCGTCGGCGGATTTCCGGCGATCGCGCTGATGGAGGACGTGGCGCTCTCAATGAGCCTCAATCGCTTCGGCCGCCCCTGCGCATTATGCGCGCGTGTCACCACCTCGGCGCGGCGCTGGCGGGCGCACGGAACGCTGCGCACCGTGCTGCTGATGTGGCGGCTGCGCTTACGCTTTTTCCTCGGCGCCGATCCGGCGAAGCTGGCGCGGGTATACGGCTATGCCGAGCGTTAATTCTGTAGCCATCGCCATCATGGCGAAGGCGCCGATTCCCGGCCTGACTAAAACCCGCCTGATCCCGTCGATCGGCGCGCATGCGGCGGCCATACTGCAGGAACGGTTGACGGAGCGAACGGTCGCAAATGCGCGCGCCGCCGCGGTCGGCGCGGTGACACTGTGGTGCGCGCCCGATCCGAGCCATCCCTCGTTCCGCGATCTGGTCACGCGCCACGCGGTCACGCTGAAACGGCAGCCCAATGGCGATCTCGGTGCCCGCATGCTCGCCGCCATGGCCGCCAGCAGGCACCCCACATTGGTGATCGGTACCGACTGCCCGGCATTCACGGCTGAAAATTTGCGCGCGGCGGTGCATGCACTGTGTGACGCCGATGTGGTGCTGATCCCGGCCGAGGACGGCGGCTATGTGCTGATCGGCGCGCGCGTCGCGCATTCGCAGCTATTTGCCGGCATCGCCTGGGGCACCGCATCGGTTATAGCCGAGACGCGCGCGCGCATTGCCGCGCTCGGTCTCAAGTCGGTCGAACTCCCCGCGCTATGGGACCTCGACACCGAGGCCGACCTCGCGCGTTTTGAAACGATGTTTCCGGAGATGGCGCTTTAATCACTGCAAGCGGATCAGCACCAACCCGCATACGATCAGCAACGCGGCGGCAATGCGCATCGCGCGCAGCGGCTCCTTGAGCACGACCACCGCGATTCCCGCGCCGAACAGCACGCTGGTCTCGCGCAAGGTGGCGACGATGGCGATCGACGCCAGCGTCATGGCCCAGATCGCGATGCCGTAGGACAGCACCTGCAAGGCGCCGCCAGCAAAGCCGCGCCGCCAATAGATCCGCATCGCAGGAATGACATCGCGGCCGTCGCGGACGAGCGCGTAAGGCACCATCACCAGCGCGATGCCGACGAACAGCGAGAGCGAATAGGCGTTCGGGTTGCCGGCGAGCCGCGCGGCGACGCCGTCCACCACCGAATAGGCGCAGATGGTGAGCGCCGTCATGAGCGCGAAACCGACGGCGCGGCGATCGATCTTGGCGAGCTCGCGGCCGCCGCGCGCCGACAGCAGGAACACGCCGGCGACCAGCGCGACAATGCCAGCCCAGCCGATGAGGCTCAGTTTCTCGCCGACGAAAAATGTGGCCGCCGTCGCGGTCAGCAGTGGCGCCGAGCCGCGCGCAATCGGATAGACCTGCCCGAGGTCGCCGGTGCGATAGGCCTCGATCAGCGCGGCGAAATAAAACAGGTGAATGATCACCGAGGCGATCAGCCACGGCCAGGCGGCCGCAGCCGGAACACCTACCAGCGGCAAGAGGACAAGCGCCACCACGCCAGAACCGATGGAAATCAGCGTCGTGGTCGAGAGCGGGTCGAGCCCGACTTTGATCAGCGCATTCCAGCCGGCATGACAAAGCGCGGCGAACAAGACGGCAAGGAAGGCGATATTTTCCAACGCCTAAACCTTCGCCGCCGGCGCCCACAGCTTGGGACCGGCGCGCGCATATTGCGGCGGGCGGGCGACTTCGGCACCGAGCGCCTTGGCGGCGTGCCAGCCCCAATGCGGATCGTCGAGGAAGCAGCGCGCCATCGACACGATGTCGGCCTGGCCATTCGCCACGATCGCCTCGGCCTGTTCGGGCTTGACGATCAGGCCGACGGTGCGGGTCGCGATGCCGGCCTCCTTTTTCACCCGCGCGGCGATCGGTACGTTGTAGCCGGGCTCACTCGGGTTGCGGATGTCGGCGGCGACGCCGCCGGACGAAATGCAGATGAAGTCGAGCCCTTCAGCCTTGAGCGCCTTGGAGATCGCCACCGCGTCGTCGGCGGTCAGCCCGCCCTCGCGCCAGTCGCTGCCCGTAATCCGCGCGCCGAGCGGCAGGCCGTTCGGCACCACGGCGCGCACCGCACGCGCGATCGAGAGCGGAAAGCGCAGGCGGTTCTCGAATGAGCCGCCATATTGGTCGGTGCGCTTGTTGGAGATCGGCGACATGAAGCCGTGCGCCAGATAGCCGTGCGCCATGTGCAACTCGATCTCGTCGAAGCCGATGCGCAAGCACCGCTGCGCGGCGGAGACGAATGCCGCGCGCACGCGCTCCATGTCCGCTTCGGTCACTTCGCGCGGCGTGTGCCAGCCCTCGCCGAACGGGATCGGCGAGGCAGCCATGGTCGGCCAAGGATCGGCGTCGGCTTTGAGCGCGCCGCCGCCGTCCCACGGCTTTTGCGCCGAGCCCTTGCGGCCAGAATGGGCAATCTGGATGCCGAACTTGGCGTTGCCCATGCGGCGCGCCTGCGCGACCACGCGCGCCAACGCCGCTTCGTTGTCGTCGGAATACAAACCCAGGCAGCCATGGGTGATGCGGCCATGGCGCTCGACATGGGTCGCCTCCACCACCACCAGCGACGCGCCGGAATGCGCCAGCATGCCGAGATGCATCAGGTGCCAATCGTTGGCGCAGCCGTCATCGCCCGAGTACTGGCACATGGGCGAAACCACGATGCGGTTGGCAAGCTCGAGGCCGGCCAGCCGATAGGGCGAAAAAAGAGCGCTACTCATGGGATGGGGATACTCGACTGTGGCAGCGGCACTATTGCCAGCGCATGATCTTTTCCGAAAACCGGTTCCCACTTTTCGGGATCATGCGCAAGCTCAGCGCTGCTGGATGGACTTCAGATAGGCAATGATGTCACCGACATCGTCGGCGTCAAACTTGAATTCCGGCATATCGGGGTGGCCGGACATGAAGCCCTCGCCCAGGGCCTCTTCCAGGGATTCGACCGGATAGCGCTGGCCGAGGGTGCGAAACGCCGGGGCGTTCTTGTCCAGACTGTCGCTACGGTCAACCGCATGGCAGGACCCGCAATCGCGCGCGAGCAGCGTTTCGCCGCGCTTGAGATCCTCGGCGGCGGCAGCCGCTTGCATCATCGCCGTCATGCCCAGCGCCATCACCAAGGCTATGGGAACCGCTTTCATGCGGCGGGACGCAGATCGTTCTTGCCGGCAGCGAGCGGCGGTGGCTGAGCGGCCAGCCGTTTCCAGGTCGTTACCGCGCCGATCACGTCACGCATGAGCACGGTGAAGCGCTCCTTGGTGTAATAGCGTTGCCAGCGGCCGCTGCGATAAAGCTCCGCATAGTATGCCAGCCGGCGCTCGGCGAGAGCGAGCCATTTGCGCGAAATCTCATCGAGGCTAGGCGCGCCTGACAAGGCCGGCATGCGTGGTCCGTGGCGAGCGCTGAACCGGCAGCCGATCGAGCGGACCGGTGAGGACCAGCAGGGGCACAATGACGCCGACGCATACCTGTGGATAACTCCTGCCGTGTAAGCTGATTCGAAAGCATTTCAAATAGCCTAGGAAGGCTCCTCGCCCGCGCCGCACTGCCAAAAGCGCTAGCTTTTGAACTTCTTGGCCAGCGCGTCGGCATTGCGCGCCAGCAGGCCGACATCGGCGCCGACTGCCACGAACAGATAACCCCAGTCGATATAGCGGCGGGCTTCCTCCTCGTTGCCGGTGAGGATGCCGGCCGGCTTGCCGAGCGCTTTCAGCCGCGTCACCGCGTCTTTCATAGCCGCCTGCACCTCCACATGCTGCGGATTGCCGAGATGGCCGAGCGAGGCCGCCAAATCCGAGGGACCGATAAAAACGCCGTCGATCCCTTCGACCTTGGCGATCGCTTCGAGCTGGGCTAGCGCCGGGGCGGTCTCCACCTGCACCAGCACGCAGATTTCGGCGTTGGCCTTGCTCAGATAGCCCGGCGTGCGGCCGTAGCGGCTGGCGCGCGCCGCCACCGACACGCCGCGAATGCCCTGTGGCGGATAACGCGTGGAAGCGACCGCGCGGCGCGCCTCCTCGGCGTTCTGCACGTAGGGGAACAGCAGCGATTGCGCGCCAATGTCGAGGCAGCGCTTCGCCAGCACCGCGTCGTTCCAGGCCGGCCTTATGATCGGCGTCGCGGTGCCGGCCTGGATTGCCTGCAACTGCGAGACCAGATCGGGGATTTCATTGGGCGAATGTTCGGTGTCGAGCAGAATCCAGTCGAAGCCGCTGTCGGAAATAATCTCGGCGGCGATATTGCTGCACAGACTCGACCACAGGCCGATCTGCAGTTTGCCGGCAGCGAGCGCGTGCTTGAAGGCGTTGCGTGGCATCTCCGTCATGGGGTTAACTTTCTTTTGCGCATGATCTTTTCCGAAAACCGGTTCCCACTTTTCGGGATCATGCGCTACACAAATTGGATGGCGATGCCGCCGAGCGCACCGAAATCGGCATGCAGCGTGTCGCCCTTCTGCGCGAACACGACGCGGGTGAATGAGCCGGCCAGCACGATGTGGCCGGGCTCGAGCGCGTGGCCGTGCGGGCCGATCTTGTTGGCGAGCCAGGCGACGCCGAGTGCGGGATGGCCGAGCACGCCGGCGGCGAGGCCCGTCTCCTCGATTTCTGAATTGCGATACATGATGCCGCCGACCCAGCGCAGGTCCACGTCGAGCGGACCAACCGGGCGCCCGCCGAGCGCTATGCCGGCAGCGGCGCCATTGTCGGCGACGGTGTCGACGATCTTGCGCTGATCCTGGATGCGAGCGTCGACGATCTCGACCGCCGGCACGACATATTCGGTGGCGCGCAGCACGTCGGTCAGTCCCACGCCGGGTCCTTGCAGGCGTTTGCCCATGATGAAGGCGAGCTCGACCTCGACCCGCGGCTTGCAGTAATCGGTATGTTTCACCTTGGCGCCGTCGGCGATCATCTGGTCGTCGAGGATGTAGCCGTAATCCGGTTCGTCGATCATCGAGGAACGCTGCATCGCCTTCGAGGTGAGGCCGACCTTGTGGCCGATCAGCTTGGCGCCGGCCTTGATCTTGCGCTGCGCCACTTCAGTGGAGATCGCATAGGAATCCTCGACGGTGATGGCCGGAAAGGTCACGTGCAATTGGACCGCCTGTTTGCGGTCCTTTTGCGCGGCCATCAGGATATCGGCGGCCTTTTTGCGGTCGGCGTCAGAGAGCATGGGTCATTTCCTCGGGTGGTGACAGCCGCGCCGCGGTCGGGGCACGAACCCTTCAATGCTTCAGCTTCGGATCGACCTTGAAGCTCCCCTCGGTCTTCTTCGTGATCTCGTCCACCGTGACGCCGGGGGCGAGCTCGATCAAGGTCATGCCGCCGGCCTTGCGGTCGATGTTGAAGACGCCCAAGTCGGTGATCACCATGTCCACCACGCCGGCGCCGGTGAGCGGCAGGTCGCACTTGTGCAGCAGTTTCGGCGCATCCTTGGCGGTGTGCTCCATCACCACCACCACCTTCTTGACGCCAGCGACCAGATCCATGGCGCCGCCCATGCCCTTCACCATCTTGCCCGGGATCATCCAATTGGCGAGGTCGCCGTTCTCGGCCACCTGCATGGCGCCCAAGATCGCGATGTCGATATGACCGCCGCGGATCATGGCGAAGGAATCGGCGGATGAGAAAAAGCTGGTGGTCGGGATTTCGGTGACGGTCTGCTTGCCGGCGTTGATCAAGTCGGGGTCTTCGTCGCCCTCGTAAGGGAACGGTCCGAAACCGAGCATGCCGTTCTCGCTTTGCAGCTGCACGGTCATGCCGTCCGGAATGTAGTTCGACACCAGTGTCGGAATGCCGATGCCGAGATTGACGTAGAAGCCGTCGCGCAATTCCTTGGCGGCGCGCTCCGCCATTTGATCGCGGGTCCAGGGCATGGTCAGACCTCCTCTCCAGTACCGGCCGCAGCTATGCGCTTGCGCACGGTGCGCTGTTCGATGTGCTTGGTCGCATTAGGCACATGGATGATGCGTTTGACGTAAACGCCCGGCGTGATGATGTGATCGGGATTAAGGTCGCCCGGCTGCACCAGGTGCTCGACCTCGGCGACCGTCACCTTGCCGGCGGTCGCCATCATCGGATTGAAATTGCGCGCGGTCTTGCGGTACACGAGGTTGCCTTCGGTATCGGCCATCCAGGCGTGCACGAGCGCGAGATCGGCGACGATGCCGCGCTCCATGATGTAGCGCTCGCCATCGAAGGTGCGCTCTTCCTTGCCCTTGGCGATATCGGTGCCGGCGCCGGTACGCGTGAAGAAGGCGGGAATGCCGGCGCCGCCGGCGCGGATGCGCTCAGCCAGCGTACCCTGCGGATTGAATTCGATCTCCAGTTCGCCGCCGAGAAACTGCTGGGCGAACAATTTGTTCTCGCCCACATAAGACGAGATCATCTTCTTGACCTGCTTGGTCTCCAGCAGCAGGCCGAGGCCGGCGCCGTCGACGCCGGCATTGTTCGACACGATCGTGAGATTTTTCACGCCGGAATCGCGGATCGCCAGAATGAGCGTTTCGGGGATACCGCACAGGCCGAAGCCGCCCGCGTGGATCAACATACCGTCCTTGAGCAGACCGGCCAGCGCGCTTTTAGCGTCGGGATAAACCTTCTTCATGCAACTCCACCACTTCTCCGGGCACTTATCACCCTAATCAAACGTGAGAGAACATCAATTAGACACTCGGAGGCAAGCTAGCGCGCGGGAGGCGGGCTTGCCGGCGCGGCGGCCGGCGGAGAAGCCGGAGCGGCGGGCGGCGTGATATCCGTCACCGGATTGCGCGGCCGTGTTGGCGCGGCCGGAGCAGCCGGAGCGGCCGGCGTGGGGACCGCAGTTTTCGGGGCGGTGAGCGCGGTCGGCAGCGGCAAGTGGTGCGGGTAATAGGTCCAGAACACGAAGGCCGCCGCGAACAATACCGCTGACAACACGGCGCCAGCGATGCGGTGGCCGAAGGATAGGACGTTGGCGATGAGCGCGGCGATAAAGACGAACAACGCCAGGATCACCACATAAAGCCAGTCCACGGTCGCCAGATCGATCGGCATAGAGTTCATAGCACTCACTCTCCTGTCGGCAGCGATACTAAATGTTAGCGCAGACCCACGATCCGGGTCACCTGCGCGCGGTTATTTCCCAAGTTCCCATTTGTGACTATACATCCATCGCCATGCCAAATCTCCTCATACTCACCGAAGTCCAGGAATCGATGCGGGCCCGCTACAAGGCCATGCTGCTGGAGCGGTTCCCGCAACTGACCATCAACGTGGTCGGTCACCATACCCTGGTAGAGCCATACATTGCCGACACCGACATCCTGCTGTGCTTCTCCCCGCCCATGGCCGACCATGTGGTGCGCGACGCGCCCAAGCTGAAATGGATCCAGGCGCTCGGCACCGGCGTCGACAACATCGTCGACCTGCCTTCGCTCGGTAAAGAGGTGCTGGTCACCAATATCCGCGGCATTCACGGCGCGCCGGTGTCGGAAGCGACCATCGCGTTCATGCTGTCGCTCGCCCGCGACCTTCCGCGCTCCGTGCGCGCGCAAGAGAACGCCAAATGGGAGCGCTGGCCGTCGCAGCTCCTGTCCGGCAAAACCGTCGGCATTCTCGGCGTCGGGCTGATTGCGGAATACCTCGCGCCGATCTGCAAGACGTTTCATATGACGGTGGTCGGCATCAGCGGCAGCCCGCGCGCGGCGCCCGGCTTCGACCGCATGGTCACGCGCGGCGAACTCATGAAGGTCGCCGGCGAACTTGACTATCTGGTGGTGCTCGCACCGCTGACGCCCGAGACGCGCAACATCGTCGGCGCGAAACTGCTCGCCGCCATGAAGCCTACCGCCTATCTTGTGAATGTCGCGCGCGGCGGCGTGGTCGACGAGCCGGCGCTGATCACGGCGCTGGAGGCAGGCCAGATCGCCGGCGCCGGCCTCGACGTATTTTCGCAAGAGCCGCTGCCGCCGGACAATCCGCTGTGGAAGGCCAAGAACGTAACGGTTTTTTCCCATCTCGGCGGCTATTCGCAGGGCTACGAGGACCGCGCCATGCCGACCATCGCGGGCAACATGGCCAAGTTCCTCGGCAACGATCTCAAGAACATGATCAATATCGTACGACGACCTGCGTCCTGGGGAGATTGAGCCATGGCTTTGTCGGAACGCCTCAACACGCCGATCTCCACCGCTGAACTGGAGCGCCGCTGGCGTCTCGTTCGCATCGCGATGGAGCGCGAAAAGATCGACGTGTTGCTGATGCAGAACAACAACGATCACATGGGCGGCTATGTCCGCTATTTCACCGACATGCCGGCGACCAACGGCTATCCCAACACGGTGATCTTTCCGCGCGACGGCGAGATGACGGTCGTGTGTCAGGGACCGTTCGGCGGCGGCGAAGCGACCGCGCAGGGCGACCAGACCTGGCGCGGCGTCAAACGCATCCTCACCACGCCAAGCTATGCCTCGGCGCATTACACCAAGGATTACGATCCGGAGCTCGCCGCCAAGGCGCTGGAGCCGTTCCGCAACGCCACCATCGGCTATGTCGGCACCTATCAGATGTCCTATGCGATGCTCGATTACGTCAAGCGTGCGCTGCCGAAGGCCCATTATGTTGACGCGACCGACATGGTCGACCACATCAAGGTCATCAAGAGCGCGGAGGAAATGGAGCTGATCAAGCGCGCAGCGCTGATGCAGGACGGCGCCATGCGTGCGGCGTTCGCGGCGGTGAAGCCCGGCATGCGCGACACCGAAGTGGCCGCGGTCGCACAACATTACAGCCAGTGCCACGGCAGCGAGAACGGAATTTATCTCTGCGCCTCGATGCCGCTCGAAAGTCCATCCAAATTCGCCAACCGCCATCTGCAGAACCGGGTAATTCAGGCCGGCGACCAGATCGCGCTCTTGGTCGAGGATAACGGGCCCGGCGGCATGTACACCGAACTCGGACGTTCCTGCGTGGTCGGCGCCAAGGTTCCGCAAGCGATGCAGGACGAACTCGAATTCTGCAAAGCCTCGCGCAAGATGACGCTCGACCTGCTCAAGCCGGGCGCGTCCTGCAAGGATATCTGGGACGCCTTCAACGCCTTCATGCGCAAGAACGGCCGGCCGATGGAGGCGCGGCTTTACTGCCACGGCCAGGGCTACGATCTGGTCGAGCGGCCGCTGATCCGCAACGACGAGCCGATGACCATCGAAAAGGACATGAACATCGTCGTGCACCCGACCTATATCCACGCCGGTTATCTCAACTGGCTGTGCGACAATTATCTGATCGGCGGCAACGGCCCGGGCGAACGATTGCATCAGTTTCCGGAACAAGTTGTCGAAGTGGGATAGCAGCCATTCTTGCGATGTCCTTGACCCGTTAACGTAGAGCGCGCAAGGGTTTCGCCAGCAAGGGAGGAATTCCAATGAAAAAAGCAATCATTTCAGCCGTCGCCGCCGTGCTGGCGCTGGCCGGATCGGCTGGCGCGCAGAATTTCCCGGACCATCCGGTGACGATGGTCATCCCATTCGCCGCCGGCGGTCCGCAGGACACCATCGGCCGCATCGTCGGACAGCGCATGGGCGAGTTGCTCGGCCAGAACGTGATCATCGAGAACATCGGCGGCGCCGGCGGTATGACCGGCGGCAAGCGTGTCGCTGATGCCAGGCCCGACGGCTACACGATGATTCTCGGCAGCGTCGGCACTCACGCGCAGAACCAGACGCTCTACAAGCATCCGCTCTATAACGTCGAGACCGATTTCACGCCGGTGGCTTATCTCGCGGTGACGCCGATCGCGATCGTCACGCGGTTGGATTTGCCGGTGAGCAACTTCAAGGAGTTCATTGCCTACGCCAAGGCCAACCAGGCCAAGATGACATACGGCTCGGCCGGCGCCGGCTCGGCCACGCATCTCGGCTGCGTCGTGCTCGATAACGCCATGGGCACAAAAATCACCCATGTACCTTATAAAGGCACCGGCCCGGCCATGCAGGACCTGCTCGGCGGCCGCATCGACTTCCTGTGCGACGTCATTGCCGGCGACAAGGCGATGCTCGATGCCGGCAAGATCAAAGGCATCGCGATCATGACCAAGGATCGTTCGCCGATCCTGCCCAATCTGGCGACCACCGGCGAACAGGGCCTCGACGTGCAGGCCTATACCTGGAGCGCGCTGTTCCTGCCCAAGAACGCGCCCGCTAATGTGGTGAACGTGCTGAACAAGGCCGCGGTCGGCGCGATCGAGACTGCGACGGTGCAGGAGCGTCTGCAGAAGCTCGGTGCCACGGTCGCCAAGAAGGACGAGCAGAGCCCGCAATGGCTCGGCGACTTCGTCAAGAGCGAAGTCATCAAGTGGGCAGCCCCCATCAAGGCGAGCGGCGTGTCGGTGGAATGAGGTAGCGAAAGCCGCGGCGTGCGGGAAAGGAATCTGGCGATGCCCGACATCAAAATTCTCAATCCCGACGCGCTCGGCCAGCCGCTCGGGCAATACTCGCATCTCACCCGCGTGAAGGCGTCGGAATTCGTCTTCATCGCCGGGCAAGTCGGCGTCGACAAGGACGGCAAGATCGTCAGCGACGATTTCGACGCCCAGTGCGTGCAGACTTTCGCCAATATCGAGGCGGCGCTGAAATCGGTCGGCGCCGGCTGGGGCCATATCGTGCAGTTCACCACTTATATGGTGCACTCGCAGGACATTGCCAAATTCATGGCGTGGCGGCTGCGCGAGTTTCCGAAAATGTTCGCCAACGGCGCCTATCCGCCCAACACGCTGTTGATGATCGACCGGCTGGTGCAGGAGCCGTTGCTGGTCGAAGTGCAGGCGGTCGCGGCGCTCTAAAAATACTATTTCTGCTTATCGATCAGGCTCACGTGGGCGGCGACCACGCGCCAGCCTCCCGGGAATTTCACCCAGGTCTGCATCTGCCGGCCAATCTTGCCGGACGCCGAAGGGCGCTCGTACAGCGTCGAGGCCACCGCAAATTCACGGCCGAAGGTGGTGATCACCGTGCGCGACAGCGTGCGGCCGAGCGCCACCGGCGCGCGCGCGGCGCGGAACGACCTGATCTCGGCATGGCCGTAGAGAATTTCACCGGCGCCGTAGCGGACGGTGCGCGCATCGTCGCGGAACATCGCGTTGAGCGCCGGCACGTCGTTTTCCACCAGCGCTTTTTCGTAAAACCCAAAGGCTTCGCGCACCTCGGCCACGACCTCCGGCAGGTCAATGTCCATTTCTGTCTCCTATAGTGAAGGTTTTGCCGCCGCGGCCGCGCCCATTTACTCCACCGCCTGCGCGACGCGCTGCCCAAAGGCATCGGTGCCGAGCGGGCCGCCCAGGTCGGGCGTGCGCCCGTCCTTCTGGGCGATGACGCGGTCGAGTGCGGCGTCGATCGCCTGCGCGGCAGCGTTGAGCTTTTCATCGCCGCGCCGCTCGCCCAGCCAGGCCAGCAGCATCGCTGCCGAGCCGATGAGCGAGGACGGATTGGCGATATTTTTCCCCGCGATGTCGGGCGCCGAGCCATGTTGCGCCTGCGCCACCGCGTGGGAGGCCCCCGCATTGAGCGAAGCCGCCAGCCCGAGGCTGCCGGCGATCTCGCTCGCCTCGTCGGAAAGAATGTCGCCATACATATTGGTGGTGACGACCACGTCGAATGGACTGGCGTCGCGGATCAACAGCGCCGCCATGGCGTCGATGATGCGCTCCTCGTATTGCACTTGCGGATAGCGCGCGGCGACCGCGCGCACGCATTCGAGAAAAAGCCCGTCGGAGACGCGCAGCACATTGGCCTTGTGCACGGCGGTGACTTTTTTGCGCCGCTGCAGCGCGAGCGTGAACGCACTTTCCGCAATACGGGTCGAGCCGGCGCGCGTGATCTTGCGCATGGCCAGCGCCAGATCCGGCGTCGGCATGAATTCGCCGGGGCCCAGATGCATCGAGCGGTCGGCATAGAAGCCTTCGGTGTTCTCGCGCACGATGACGAGATCAACGCTCGAACCGCAGCGCGGCGGAAATCCCTCGCGCGAGCGAGCCGGGCGGATATTGGCGTAGAGGTCGAGCCGCTTGCGCAATTCGCCGGACGGATTGAGACCGCCTTCGGCAACCGGCGGATAGTCGTTGTGCGACACCGGCCCGAGCAGCACGCCATCCGCCGCCTTGGCCTTCTCTAGCACCGATGGCGGGAATGTGGCGCCCTCGGCGCGGTGCGCGGTCCAGCCGACCGCCGCCGTCTCGTAGGTGAGACCGAGCCCGAACTCGGCGTCGGCCGCGCGCAACACGGCGAGCGTCGCCGACATGATCTCCGGTCCGATGCCGTCGCCTTCCAGCACCAGGATATCGATCTTTCCGGCCATGAATTCCCTGCCCCGGTGGTTGGCCCCGTCATATAGACGGAATGCCGTGCCGCGGCTACGTTTGCCGCGTGCGCACGACGCTCAATAATAAGATTGGGGAGGATTGCCGTGAAAGCTTTGAAACCGCTGCTGATCGCGCTTGCCTTGCTATACCCCGCGCTCGCCATGGCGCAGGATTTCCCCAATAGGAACATCCGGCTGATCGTGCCCTTCCCGCCCGGCGGGCCGAACGACATCATCGATCGCGTCGTGGGCAAGCGCATGTCCGAAATTCTCAACCAGACCATCATCATCGACAATCGCGCCGGCCAAGGCGGCGTGCTCGGCACCGACCTGGTCGCGAAATCGGCTCCCGACGGCTACACGATCGGCATCGTCAGCGCCGGCGCGCTCGCGATCAGTCCCAGCATGGAGAAGGTCGCCTACGATACGCTCAAGGATCTGCAGCCGATCACCCTGGTCGCCAAAGTTCCGGAAATGCTGGTGGTGGCGACCAGCGTCCCCGCCAACAACATAAAAGAGTTGGTGGCGCTGGCCAAGGCGCAGCCCCGCAAGCTTAATTTTGCGTCGTCCGGTTCCGGCAGCATGCCGCATCTGGCGGGCGAGTTGCTCAAGCTCACGGCCAAGATCGATAACACTCACGTGCCTTATGGCGCCGCACCGGCGGTGAATGATCTGCTCGGCAAGCAGGTGCAAATGGTGTTCCTCGATCTGCCGGTGCTGGGCAAGCTCAGGCCGATCGCCGTCGGCGCGCTGGCGCGCGTGCCGAGCGCGCCCGATGTCCCGACCACCACCGAAGCCGGCATGCCGAACCTGCAAACGGAAAACTGGTACGGCATGGTCGCGCCCGCAAACACGCCGCCGCAGATCGTCACCGCGCTCAATAAGGCGGCGATCGAGGCCATGAAGGACGCCGAGGTGATTTCCAAGCTTTCGAGCCAGGGCGCGATCTTGGTCGGTGATACGCCGGAGCAATTCCGGTCTTATATCGACAGCGAAACCAAGAAATGGGCGATGGTGATCAAAGACGCCGGCGTGCCGGTCCAGAAATAGGACACTGGACGCCTGCCCTCGCTAAAGCTTCGGCGGTCGGTCCTCACTGCCGGTTTGCGGGGGAGAGCAAAGGAGCGCACATCCATGGCCCATATCGCCGACACACCTGCCGACGCGCCGTACTGGCTGGCCGCGCCCAGCAGGCCGAAGCTGAAGCTGCCGCCGGGCGCCTGCGACGCCCACGTGCATATTTTTGGACCGCGCAAGCGCTTCCCCTTCGCCGACGGGCGTAGCTACACGCCCTCCGACGCGCCGAAGGAGATGCTGTTTTCCCTGCATGAATTTCTCGGCATCGAGCATTGCGTGATCGTGCAGCCGGCCTGCCACGGGCCCGACAATTCGATCACCGTCGATGCGATCGCCGCGACCGGCCAGGCCTATCGCGGCATCGCGCTGGTGCCGACCACGGTCAGCGATGCTGAACTCAAGCGGCTTGACGCAGCGGGCCTGCGCGGCGCGCGCTTCCACTATATGAAGCATCTCGCCAAGGGGCCTTCGATCGACGAGGTGATCGCGTTCGGTAAGCGGCTCGCTGATATCGGCTGGCATCTGCAAATCCACATGGAGGCGGCGCTGATTGCCGATCTCAGCCCCGCGCTCAAAGGCTCAGCCGTCCCGGTCGTCATCGATCACATGGGCCGCGTCGATGCTTCGCTCGGTCTCGATCAGCCGGGGTTCCGCGCGCTGCTCGCGCTGATGCAGAACAAGCATGTCTGGGTAAAGGTGAGCGGCAGCGATCGCATCACGCGGCAGGGGCCGCTTTATGCCGACGCGGTGCCGTTCGCGCGCAAGCTGGTGGCCGAATTCGGCGACCGCGTGGTCTGGGGCACCGACTGGCCGCATCCCAATCACGCCGGGCCGATTCCCGACGACGGAATGCTGGTGGATATTCTGGCCGAGATCGCGCCGAGCGCGGCCGCGCGGCAGGCGCTGCTGGTCGACAATCCGCAGCGTTTCTACCGCTTCGGGCCGGCCAAGCGGCGCGCCACCGCGACGGAAGCAAAATCATGAGCGGACGTTTGCAGGACAGGATCGCCATCGTCACCGGCGCCGGCTGCGTCGGGCCCGGCTGGGGCAATGGCCGCGCCACCGCCGTGCGCTTTGCCGAGGAAGGCGCCAAGATTTTCGCGGTCGACCGCGATCTCGACAGCACCGCCGAGACAGTCGAGCGCGTGAAAGCCATGGGCGGCGAAATCGTCACCCATCAGTGCGACGTCACCGACAATGCGTCGGTCGCCGCCATGGTGAAAGCTTGCGCCGATCGTTTCGGCCGCATCGACGTGCTGGTCAACAATGTCGGCGGCTCTGCCCATGGCGGGCCGGTGGAAATGACTGAGGAGGTTTGGAATTCGCAAATCGACTCCAACCTCAGCAGCGTGTTCCTCACCTGCAAGCACGTGCTGCCGGTGATGGAGAAGCAAAAGGCGGGCTCAATCATCAACGTGGCATCGACCTCCGGCATACGCTTCACCGGCGCGTTCCAGGTCGGCTATGCCGCGACCAAGGCCGGCGTGATCCAGCTCTCGCGCGTCGTGGCCGTGCAATATGCGCCCAAGGGCATCCGCGTGAACACCGTGGTGCCGGGACAATTGCATACGCCCATGGTGGAGGCGCGCTTGGCCAAGCAGCGCGCCGGCGGCGATATCGAAGCCTTGCTGGCGCAACGACTGGAGCGCATTCCGGCCGGCTTCATGGGCGATGGCCGCGACACCGCCAATGCGGCGCTGTTTCTGGCCTCCGACGAGGCGCGCTTCGTCACCGGCACGGAAATCGTGGTCGACGGCGGGATGACGGTGCGCTGCGATTAGCGGTTTAGCCACCTTCGCGCGAAGCCGAGCAGGCCCTGCGGCAGGAAGATGATCATCGCGATGAAGATGAACCCGAGTGGGATCAGATAAGGAAACTGGTCGCCGAAGATGCGCGACATCAGTTCGCGCAGCAACTGGAAGAAGCCGGCGCCGACAATCGGGCCGACCAACGTGCCGATGCCGCCCATGACGTTGAAGATCACGGTATCGCCCGAGGTGATGAAATAGACGAAATCGGGCGTGGCGAATTCATTCTGGATCGCGTACAGCACGCCGGCAAGTCCGGCGAATATGCCCGACAGCATCACCGACACGATCTTATAACGCTCGACTGCATAGCCGATGGCGCGGGTGCGGCTTTCGTTCTCGCGGATCGACTGCAGCGCCATGCCGAATGGCGATTGTGTGACGCGGCGCAGGATCAGATAGGACGCTGTCACCACAGCCAGCACGAACCAGCGCATGATCGTTGAAATAAAGCGCACATCATAGATGAAGGGGATCGTGAAATGCGGGCGGGTGAAGAGATCCTCCCCTGCCGGCCATTAACGGGCTCTTGGCTTGATTAGTCCCGTAAGGAAACGCGATCCTGGCACAAGTTTCAACCGCTATTTCGATATCGATGCATGCGCCCTCACATGGTCGAATTGTGCCCGCCGATTGTGCAGCCACCCTCGAACCGCGCCGCGGCCGATGCTAGACTCCGCGGCGCGGATCATTTGTTCCGATTGCACCGGACTAGAGTCTGATGGCTGTCACCCCCTTGCGTCGAGACGATACGCCGCCGCCCGGCAGCGGCCTGGCGGCACGGCTGGCGATCCGCGCCAACAAGCATCGCGGGCCGACTTCGGGCCTGGCGCCGGGATTTGTGCAGGGCAACCTTGCCATTCTGCCGCAGCGGCTGGCCGGCGACTTCCTGCGCTTCTGCCAGCTCAACCCGAAATCGTGCCCGCTGATCGGAATGTCGACGCCCGGCGACTGGCGCGTGCCGGCGCTGGCCGAGGATCTCGACATCCGCACCGATCTGCCGCGCTACCGCGTGTGGCGGCACGGCGAGTTGATTACCGAGCCGGTGGACGTGCGCGACGTTTGGCGCGACGACCTGGTGAGCTTCGTGATCGGCTGCTCTTTTTCCTTCGAGGAAGCGCTGATGAGCGATGGCATCGAGCTGCGCCACATCACGCGCGGCTATAACGTGCCGATGTACCGTACCTCGATCGCAACCGTTGAAGCCGGGCCGTTCCGCGGGCCGATGGTGGTGTCGATGCGGCCGATGACGCCGGCCGATGCGATCCGCGCCATCCAGATCACCACGCGCTTTCCAGCCGTGCATGGCGCGCCGGTGCATGTCGGCAAGCCGGAATTGATCGGCATCGCCGATCTCGACAAGCCGGACTATGGCGACAGCGTGCCGGTGCGCGACGACGAGTTGCCGGTGTTCTGGGCCTGCGGGGTGACGCCGCAGTCGGTGATCGCGACGGTGAAGCCGGAATTCTGCATCACGCATTATCCGGGCAGCATGCTGGTGACCGACCGGAAGAACACCGAATTTGCGATAATGTAATTACGCAGCGTCGCGCGCATTCCTGTCGAGCAAGCCGGCTTCGATCAGCGCCTGACGGATTCGCGCGATCTCGACGCGCTCGAGCTTGACCAGCGGCGGGCGCACCACCGCACGCGGCAATTTGCCGAGCAACACCAGCGCTTCCTTCATTCGGTTGTGCATGTCGACGAAGGGATCGGCGTAGAACACCTGCGCGGTCAGCTCGATGCGATTGGCCAGGCGCTTGGCCTCTTCCAGGTCGTTGCTCTGCACGGCGCGGAAAAGTCTCGCCTGCAAATCCGCGATCACGCTGCCTGAGCCCGACAGCACGCCGTTCGGGCCGAGCACCAGCGAGGACAACAACCATGAACTGTGGGTGGTGAGCACGTTCACCGGCGGATCCAAGTTTTGCAGCGTGCGGATGTGCCATTCGTGGTGCGGCACGTTGCCGATCCAGTCCTTGATGGCGCGAATGGTCGGCACCTCCTCGCAAAGCTTGAGCAGCGTGTCCTTCGGGTAACCCTGCCCGGTCGCCAACGGATACTGGAACACAATCAGCGGCAAGTCGGTGGCATCGGCAATGCGCTTGAAATGCGCGAGCGCCATCGCCGGCGACTGACCGAGCGTGAACGGCGCCGGCGGAAACACCAGCAGCGCGGACGCGCCGCCCTGCGCCGCCATGCGCGCGATCCGCGCGGCTTCCAGGCTGCCGTCGGCCCAGATACCGTTGACCAGCGGCAGGCGGCCACCGATCTCGTCCTGAGCGATCTCGAGCACGCGCCGCTGCTCCTCGAAGGTGCAGGAGGCGACTTCGGTCGAATGCGCGTTAATGGTGACGGCGGAGAGGCCTTCGACCACGGCCACGTCACGCAGATGCTTGCGGAAGCTCGCCTCGTCGATCGCGAGATCGTTCTCGAACGGCAGCAGCACCGCCGGGATCACGCCGTGAGGGACGTAGTTTGCATGCCGCGGCATGGCTCACCTCATCTCGTTCGGAATTATTCCGCCGCCCTGACCGGTGCGTTGTCGCCCGTATAGCCGAATTCGCCCGACAGGCGGTCGGCAGCGGCGCGCACCAGCCGCGCGCGTTTCTGCAAGGCCTCGATCGACAACCGCCAGACCGGGCCGGATATTCCGATGGCCCCGATCACCTGACCGCTGAAATCGCGCACCGGCAGCGCCGCGCAGCGCAGTTCCGAATCGAACTCCCCATCGTCGATGGCGATCCCGGTGCGCCGCACCTCGGCGATCTCGCGCCGCAGCTGTTCGGCTGAGGTGATCGATTTGGGTGTGCGCGCCTTGAGTTCGGCGCGCCCAAGAAAGCGTTCGAACTGATCGGGTTGCAAGGCGGCCAGCATGATCTTGCCGAGCGCGGTGCAATGGGCCGGCCGTACCACGCCGACGCGGTCGCTCAACTGGAAGGCGCCCGGCCCGCTGGTGCGCGCCAGCACCACCACGGCGTCGCCCATCGGCACCGAAAAATGCGCGCTTTCGCCGGTGGTGCGCGCGAGGTCGTCGAGCACCGGCGTCGCGAGACTCATCATTTCGATCTCGTCGAGGGCGCTGGCGGCCAGCGCGAACAGCGGGCGGCCGATGCGGTAGCGCTTGCTGTCCTTCAACTGGCGCACATAACCGAGCGACACCATCGTTTTCACGAGATGGAAGGTGGTGGAATTGTGCAAACCGACGCGCTTGCTTAGTTCGGCCAGGCCGATGCCGTCACGGTTGCGCGCGATCTCTTCGATGATCGCGAAGCCGCGCCCGATCGACTGCACGCCGCCGCGCGCCGGCGCGGCACCCGCCTCGCCGCTATCGGCAACGCGGGCCCGCGCTGCTCCGCCGCTCGTGGGCTTCCGTTTGGATCGCGCGGTCACCTAATTTGCCTCCCTGAGGAATCCACGTTTTTGCGGTTGCGATAATACGATAGGGACTTTAACCATATCGGTGACGGATCGACAATATCGCACAACCGGGCTTAAGCGTAGCGTTTCCATGAAAGCAGCACCGTTCGAGTACACCCGCGCGGCCGACATCGACGAAGCCTGTGCGATGCTGGCCGCCGACGACGGCGCGCGCGTGATCGCCGGCGGGCAGACGCTGGTGCCGATGATGGTGATGCGGCTGGCGCGCCCTACCCGGCTGATTGACATCAACCGCATCGCCGCTTTGTCCTATATCCGAAACGACGGTGACGGCGTCGCCATCGGCGCCACCACGCGGCAATGCGTGGTCGAGCGCGATGCCCTGGTGGCTGCCCGGGTCCCCCTGCTGGCGCGCGCGATCCCGAACATCGGCCATGCCGCCACCCGCGCGCGCGGCACCATCGGCGGCTCGCTCGCCAATGCCGATCCGGCGGCGGAACTGTCGCTGGTCGCGATCACCCTCGATGCGCAGTTGAGCTACCGCGCCGGCGGGCAAACCGCCGAGATCCCGGCGCGCGAATTCTTCATCGGCCCGATGGTCACAAACCTGCCGGCGGGCGCGTGCCTCACCGGCGTGCGCTTTCCGGTTTGGCCGGGCAAAAAGATCGGCGTCGGCTTTCACGAGGTGAACGCGCGGCGCAGCGACTTCGCCTTCGTGTCCGCGGCGGCGCAGGTCGAGCTGGGCAACGACGGAAAATGCCAACGCATTGCCATCGGCGTCGGCGCGGCGACCGATTTCCCCCTACGGCTCGACAGCGCGGAGCAGCAGCTTACGGGCACGCCACTCGATGCCAAGGCGGTCGACGCGGCGGTGCGCGAGGCGCTGGCCGATATTGAGGCGCTGGCCGATCTGCACGCCTCGGCCGCGTATCGCCGCCGTGCCGCGAGCCATCTCGCCAAACGCGCTGTCGCCGACGCGCTCACCCACGTGCAAGGGAGAACATCCCATGCGCATTGAGCTCAACGTGAACGGCACCGTGCATGACATCGAGGTCGAGCCGCGCACCACGCTGCTCGATTGCCTGCGCGATCTGCTCGATCTCAAAGGCGCGCATGCCGGCTGCGAGCACGGCGTCTGCGGCGCCTGCACCGTGCTGTTCGACGGTGTGGCGGTGCGCTCGTGTTTGATGTTCGCCGCACAGGCGGCGGGGACGCCGATCACGACCATCGAGGGAGTCACGCCGAGCCCGGGCGAGTTGTCGCCGATCCAGGACGCCTTCTGCGAGACGCACGGCATGCAATGCGGCTATTGCACTCCGGCCATGATCCTGGTCGCGCATGCGCTGCTCGCCGACAATCCGGAGCCGACGCGCGAGGAGATCGTCGATGCGATCTCCGGCAATATCTGCCGCTGCACCGGCTATGCGCAGATCGTGGAAGCGATCGCGCTCGCCGCCGAGCGCATGCGCGGCGCCAACCGTCCTTCGGAGCTGCGCAAATGAGCGCGCATGGCCGCCACCGCTACGTCTCCAGCGACCGCCGCGTACGCGAGGATCGCCGTTTCGTGGCCGGCAAGGGACAATTCGTCGCCGACCTCGATCTGCCCAATATGCGGCATGTCGCGCTGGTGACTTGCCCGCATGCCGCCGCGCGCATCAAAAGCATCGACAAGAGCGCGGCGCTCGCCATGCCCGGTGTGCATTACGTGCTGGACGGACGTGAGCTCGCCGCGGCAACGCTGCCGCTGATGACCGGGCTCGACACCCCGAATGTGCCGCGCCGGCCGCTGGCGGTCGACGTCGCGCGCTATTCGGGCGAATGGGTCGCCGCCGTGGTGGCCGACACGCGCGCGCTGGCCGAGGATGCGGCGGAAGCGATCGAAATCGATTACGAGGCGCTGCCCTTCGTGCTCGACGCCGAGGAAGCGCTGGCGGGCGGCGTTCTGGTGCACGAGGCGCACGGCTCCAATGTACTGCTCGACAAGACCTTCGTATGGGGCGAGGTCGAGAAGGATTTCGCCGCTAGCCTGAAGAAACTTTCACTGCGGGTGAAATGGGCCCGCTCATCGACGGTGCCGATCGAGACTTTCGGCGTGGTGGCGAGTTGGGACCCCTGGCGCGACATGCTCGACGTCTATGCCTCGATCCAGATGCCGCGTTATGCCGACCAAATCAGTATCACGCTGAAAATTCCGGTCACTTCGGTACGCGTGCATCACGACGTGGACGTGGGCGGCAGCTACGGCGTCAAGCGCGGCATCAAGCACACCGTGCTCACCGGCTACCTCGCGCGCCGGCTCGGCTTTCCCGTGCGGCTGATCGAGGACCGGCTGGAGAACATGCGCGGCGGCGACGCGCACGGGCCGGAGCGGTTGTTCGACGTGGACGTCGCCTTCGACGACAACGGCATCATCCGCTCGATGAAAATGCGCGCGCTGGAAAATGTCGGCGCCTATGCCGGGCGCTCGCCGTTCCAGCTCGGCAAACCGATCGGCGCCATCGTCGGGCCGTACAAGATAAAAAGCGTGCAGTACCGCGCTATCGCCGTGGTCACCAACAAGACCACGCAGGAGGCCGTGCGCGGCTTCGGCCAGGGGCCGACCAATCTGGCGCTCGAGCGCACTATGGACGAAGTGGCGAACGTGCTCGGCCTCGACCCGCTGGAAATCCGCCGCCGCAACATGATCCGGCACGAGGAATTTCCCTACACCATCCCGAGCGGCACCACCTACGACAGCGGCGATTATCACACCGTCATCGATAAGGTGCTGATCCATGCCGGCTACGAGGAGCTGAAGGCCGAGCGGGACCTGCTGCGCGCCGAAGGCAAGCTCGCCGGCATCGGCATCGCCGCTTGCCTGGAGCCGTCCGGCGGCAACGCCACCTTCGAGGCGCTGCTCAATCCTGCCATCACCACCTCCACCTTCATGGATTCTTGCCGCATCAACGTGGACGGCATGGGATCCATCACTGCCACCATGCACACCACCTCCGCCGGCCAAGGCCACGAGACGCTGCTCGGCACCGTGATCGGCGAGGTTTTGCAGGTCGATCCGGAGTTGGTGCGGGTGACGCGGCCGGATTCGCTCAACTCATTGCCGAGCGGCACGCCGGTCGGCAGCCGCATGGCAATCATGCTTGGGGGAGCTGCGTTCCACGCGGCACACAAGCTCAAGGCCAAATTGACCGCGATTGCCGCGCACGATCTCAGTATCCCGCTCGAACGCGCGGTCTACGAGCAGGGCAACGTGCACGACCGCAACGCGCTGCAGAACAAGCGAAGCTGGGTCGATTTGGTGCAGATCGCGTTCCGCAATTACCACCGCATGCCGGCCGGTATGGAGCCGGGGCTTGGCGTGGAGCATGTCTATCAGGTGCCGACCGGCGGCGGGCTGCCGACTGCGGACGGCCGCGTGCAGATGTATCCCTGCTTCTCATTCGAATTCCATCTGCTGCTGCTCAGCATCGATCCCGATCTCGGCACGCCGGAGATCGTGCGTTACATGCTCGGTCACGATTGCGGCACGCAGATCAACCCCAAGATCGTGCGCGGCATGACCATGGGCGGCATCGCGCACGGCATCGGCGCCGCGTTGTTCGAGGAATTCGCCTATAACGACGACGGGCAACTGATTGCGCAGACCTTCATGGACTATCTGCTGCCGTCCTCGCATGAAGTGCCGGCGGTCGACATCATCGATCATGAGACGCCCTCGCCGCACACCGTGCTTGGCCAGAAGGGCTCCGGTGAATCCGGTTATCTCGGCGCGCCGGCGGCGATCGCCAATGCCATCAATGATGCGTTGCGGCCGCTCGGCATTTCCATCAATACGCTGCCGCTGAAAGTGTCGAAGCTCGGCGACCTCATTGCCGAGGCGCGCGCTGAAAAGGGAAACTGAATGATCGTCGACTGTCACGCCCATCTGGTGCCGCCGGATCTCTTGACCGCGATCCGCAAGGATGCGGCGAAATTTCCCAACGTTCGGCTGATCGCGGACAACGGCAGCCTTGCGCTGGCGTTTGCCGGCGGCAAGCCGACGCGGCCTGTGTCCAAGCCGCTATCGGATATTGCGGGCCGCGTGGCCTGGATGGCGAAGCAAGGCATCGACAAGCAGGTGGTCGGCGGCTGGGTGGATATGTTCGGCTATGAATTGCCCGGCGCGGAAGCCGAAGCCTGGAGCCGGCTCGCCAACGACGCCTTGCTCGCGGCGGCCAAGGCCGAGCCGCATTTCGTGCCGCTAGCGACGGTTCCGCTAGGGGGCGGCGCGCGCGCTGCCGCAGTGCTCAAGGACGCCGTGGAAGCAGGCTTTGCCGGCGCCATGATCGGCACCTTGCCGCGCGGCGTCGGGAGCACGCTCGATGCCGCCGACCTTAATCCATTCTGGCAGGCGGCGAATGAGACCGGCGCCTTCATCCACATCCACCCGAGCTTCGACGCCGGCGACGTGCGCGTGAACGATTTCGGCCTGGCCAATGGGCTGGGCCGCATCACCGACGCGGCGGTGGCGGTGGCACGGCTGATCTCGGCCGGTCACGTCGCGAAATATAAAAATGCGAAATTCTTCGCGCCGATGGGCGCGGCGGCGCTACCCTTCGTGCTCGGACGGCTCAAGCGCAATCATGCGATCACACCGGGCATCGGCGATCCGGTCGAGGCGCTTGCCGCTATTTACACCGACACTATCCTACACGACGCGCGCGTGCTGAAATTCGTCATCGAGATGATGGGAAGCGAGCGACTGATGATGGGGTCCGACATGCCGTTCCCGATCGGCGATACCGTGCCGCTAAAGATCGTCGCCGACGCGGGCTTGTCCAAGACGCAGACCGATTCGATCAACGGCGGATTGGCGGCGCGGCTGTTCAAAATTCAATAATGGCAAAAGCCAAATAAGATGTGGAGGAACGCGACCATGAAAAAATTACTTAACACGCTCGGTGCGACGGCTGTGCTGGCCCTTGCGTCGCTGAATACGATACCCGCCGCCGCGCAGGCGCCGGCCAAGGTCACCATCGTTGTGTTCGGCTTCCCATCGCTCGGCGCCTTCATGCCGCCGGTGATCAAGACCAAGAAGATGGATGAAGCGCACGGCCTCGATATCGAATACGTCGAGCGGCCGCCGGACGCCTATACGACGCAATTCAACTCGGGCGAGTTCAAAGTTGGCGGCAGCGCCGCGGTGCTCACCGTCGGCTTGGCCGACGCGCGCGGCGTGAAAGTGAAATACCTGTTCAACCTGTTCGACTTCTGGGGCACTATCGTCACCTCGCGGCCCGAGATCAAAACGGTCAAGGACCTGGAAGGCAAGGAACTGGCCGCCGCGGCCTCGACCACCAATTTCGTAATGTCCAGTTTCTTCGCCAAGCAGCAAGGCGTCGATGTCGCGAAAGTGAAAGTGATCAACACCGCGCCGCCCGGCCTGGTCGGCTATGCGCTGGCCGACCGCGCCGATGCGATTCAGCTCTGGGAGCCGGCCTATACGTTGCTGAAGGCGAAGAAGCCGGACATCCGCATGCTCGACACCAGCATGAGCAAAACGTGGAAGACTTTCGCCGGCGGCGAGCGCATTCCCTATCTCGGCGTGGCCGCGCATAGCGACTGGATCGAGGCCAATCAGGCGCTTATCCCCAAGCTCTACGCGACCTACAAAGAGGCCGGCGAGTTCATCGCCAAGAATCCGGAGGAAGCCGCCGCGTTGATCGCACCGAAATCCACTCCGGAGGATCGTGCCGCGTTGGTATCGCTGATCAAGTCGAACGATCGGCTCGGCATGAGCGTAGTGCCGGCCGGCGAGGTCGCCAAGCAGATCGACGCGGTCTACAAAGCCGGCGTCGACGTCGGCTACTTCAAGGCACTGCCGTCGAACGACACCATCTACGCAAAGCCGATGAAATGACGAACTCGCGCACCCTGCGCGTTCTGCAAGCCGCCGCCAGCATGATCGTGCTGGCGGCGATCTGGCAGCTGTTTTCCACATTCTTGCCGCACTATCTGTTCCCGCCGGTGCCGGAGATCATTTCGCGCACCATCGAAGTGCTGATCACCGGTTCGCTCTTGGTCGACGTGCTGCTCACCGCCGGGCGCATCTTCGGCGGCCTGTTCGGCGCCTTTATCCTCGGCAGCATTCTGGCGCTGGTGATCGGCCAGTCGAAGACGGCGGAAAATTTCATCGTACCGGTGCTCGCGTTCTTCCAAGGCATTCCGGCGCTGTCCTGGGTGGTGTTCGCCATCATCTGGTTCCACGGCATCGAGTTCCGCGTGCTGTTCATCATGGTGATGACCACGCTGCCGGCATTTACGTTTCAGATTCTCGATGCTTTTCGCTCGATGTCGAAGGACCTGTTCGAGATGACCATGGCGTTCCGGCCTTCCCGCTGGACCCTGTTCCGCTTCCTGATCATTCCGACCATCGTCCCAGGCATCCTCACCGCCTGGAAAGTCAATCTCGGCAATGCCGCGCGCGTGGTGGTGGTGGCGGAGCTGGTGGGCGCCACCGGTGGCGTCGGCTACCAGTTGCTGCGCCAGCAGCAACTGTTCGACATGGCCGGCGCCATGGCCTGGACGTTGCAACTCGTATTGTTCGTGCTGGTGGTGCAGCAGACCATCAATGCGATCGAGACCTGGGCGCTGCGCTATCGCGCGGTGTCCGAGCGGGCCATGTGATCCATGTCGGCCGAGCCGGTCATCCGCTTCACGGACGTCAGCAAGACCTTCCAGCGTCCGGACGGGCGCGGCGATTTCGTCGCCGTGGACAGGCTGTCGTTCGGGATCGCTAAGGGCGAGATCGTCGCCGTGCTGGGCAAGACCGGCTGCGGCAAGTCAACCATGTTCAACATTGTCGCCGGGCTGATCGAGCCGAGCTCCGGCGAGGCGCGCGTCATCGGGCACGACCCGTTCCGCGAGTTCGCATTTTTCCGCGGCAAGATCGGCATCGTATTCCAGAACGACCGGCTGATGCCGTGGCGCTCGGCACTCGACAATGTGTGGCTCGGCCTGCAGATCCTCGATACCGATTCGAAACAGGCGGAGGACACCGCGCGGGCGTGGCTCAAGCGGCTCGGGCTTTCCGGTCACGAGAACGACTACCCGCACGCGCTGTCGGGCGGCATGCGCCAACGCGTGTCGATCGCGCGCGCCTTCGCGGTCGATCCTGAGATTTTGCTGTGCGACGAGCCGTTTTCTTCGCTGGATGAGATGACCGCGCGCGATCTACGCGCCGAGTTCGTACGCCTGGTACGGCAGAGCAACAAGACCGCGGTTTTCATCACCCATCAGATCAACGAGGCGATGGAGATCGGTGACCGCGTGATGGTGTTCCACCGTCCGGCACGCATCGCCTACGAGACGCGGCTGGGCGCCGGCAGCACCGATGCCGACCGGCGCAAGGTGCATGAGGACATCATGCGCGTGCTGTCGATCGAACAAGCGCCGGCGTAACGCTTACCCTTGCGGCCGGACAAAGCCGATGTCACCCTGCGGCGTTCAAATCGGGGGGAAGCGATGAAGGTCGTCTTTCGGTTTATTGCTGCGCTGACCATATTGCTGACGGCGAACCCTGTCGCCGCGCAAACGGATTACCCGAACAGGCAGGTGCGCATCATCGTCGGCTTCACGCCGGGCACGGCGCCGGACGTTGCCGCGCGCCTGCTCGCCGCCAAGTTTTCCGACAGCTGGGGTGTGCCGGTGACGGTCGAGGACATTACCGGCGCGGGCAGCAACATCGCCACCGATCGCGTCGCCAAATCGTTGCCGGACGGCTACACCCTGCTGATGGGCGGAAATCCATCGCTCGTCATCAATCCCAGCCTGTATGACAAGCTGCCGTTCGATCCGATTAAGGACTTCGCGCCGATCTCGCAGGTATTCGTTGCGGCGAATCTGCTGGTGGTTCATCCCGACGTGCCGGCCAAGACCTTGCCGGAGCTGGTCGCACTGGCGCGTGCGCAACCGGGCAAGCTCACCTACGGCCATGCCGGCATCGGCACGTCGCAGCATCTCGCCGGCGAGCTGTTAAAATACATGGCGCACATCGACGTGACGCCGGTGGCCTATCGCGGCTCGACCGCCGTGCTGCCGGACATACTCGCCGGCCGCCTGACGATGTTCTTCGGCAATATCGTGAACGTGCTGCCGCAGGTGCGCGAGGGAAAATTGCGCGCCTTCGCCATCACCTCGCTCAAGCGCTCGGCGCTCGCGCCCGATCTGCCGACCATGGCCGAGTCCGGATTTCCCGGCTTCGAAGCCGTGCCGTGGTTCGGCTTGCTGGCGCCGGCCGGCACGCCGGCCGACATTATCGACAAGATTTACAAAGAGACGGTCAAGGACCTGGCTTTGCCCGATGTTCACAAGAGCATGGAGCAACAGGGACTCGATCCCATCGGTAACACACCGGCGGAATTTGCGGCCGCGATAAAAACCGAGATGCCGCGATGGGCGAAGGTGATCAAAGACGCCGGAATCAAGTTGAGCAACTAGCGGTGCGGCGGATGTCCGCTGCACGTATTTCGTCCCCGCCCTCCCCGCCGCGGAGTCCTTCGATGCAATCCCTCAAGGCCTTCACGCTTTCCGCCCACGGCGCAAAAATGCCGGCGATCGGCTATGGCACCATGGAATTTCCGGCACGCCCGGCCGAACTGGTGGCCTACGCGATTCGATGCGGCTATCGCCTCATCGACACCGCGCGCAAATACGGCACCGAGGAGCGCGTCGGCGAAGGCATCCGCGCCAGCGGCATCGCGCGCGAGGAGTTGTGGGTCACCACCAAGGTGACCGAGTTGGATGCGTGCGAGGCCGATTTCCTGCGCTCGGCGGAGACCAGCCTGAAGGCGCTTCAACTCGATTATGTCGACCTCCTGCTGGTGCACTGGCCGCAACCCAAGGTGCCGTTCACCGAGACCCTCGGCGCACTCGCCAAGGCCAAGCGGCGCGGGCTCACGCGCCATATCGGCGTGTCGAATTTCACCATCGCCATGCTCGAGGAGGCGGTGCATGTCTGCCCCGAGCCGCTGATCACCAACCAGATCGAGTACCACGCCTATCTGCCGCAGGACCGAATGCTGGCGGCGCTCAAGCGGCATGGCATGATCCTGACCGCCTATTGCCCGGTGGCGCGCGGCAAGCTGCTCGACGATCCGGTCGTCGGCGAAATCGCCAAGGCCCGCGGCAAGACGCATGCCCAGATCTGCCTGCGCTGGCTGATCCAACAGCCGATGGTCGCGGCGGTGCCGCGCGCACTCGAAGAGGCGCATATCGCGGAAAACCTCGACGTGTTCGATTTCTCGCTAAGCGAGGAGGAGATGCGGCGAATTTCTGCGCTACGCAGCCGCAACCTCCGTATCGCCGATCCGCCCGAGCGCGCGCCCAAGTGGGACGTGGAGACCGTCGCGTAGGTGTTGCGGATCGAGACGCATCAACATACGATGGAATTAACCGCGGCCTTTAGCCCGGATGCTCTAGGGACGTAAACGTCAAAGTTGCACTTGGTTTTGACGCGCGATAGCCGTGAGCGGCATGCGTTGCGTTGAGAGCCGAGGTCCGGGAGGGCCGATGGGTTACGCCTCTTGCGAACAAAACTATGACAATCTGCCTGCGCCCGCGCGCTGCAGGCAGCGCCGGATCGCTATCTTCGCACAATCAGCTTCATCGACCGAACAACATCATCGTGGTCACCGCCATCGGCGGCGGCGCGATGTTCGTCGGAACGCGCGTTCTTGAACACTGCCAAAAAATATCGAAAGGGAGGATGTCATGACTAAGTTTAGTGTTTCGCGGCGAACATTCGTGGAAGGCGGCCTCGGGCTGACCGTGGCAAACTTCCTGCCCGGCACAATGCCGTTGGCCTCCGCCACGACCATGGAAGAGAGCACCATTGCGGCGGCCAAGAGCGCCGGTCCGGCCGCCGTCAATGGCATGATCTGGTCGCCTTATCTGGTGCCGATGCAGCCGGTGATCGCCGAGTTCTCTAAACAGACGAATATCACCATCGGCGCGGTGCAGGACATCTCGATCTTCGACGCACCGCAGCGGGCCATGGCGGAGGCGCTCTCGCGCTCGCCGCAGTTCGACTTCATCCATATTGATTCCAACATGATTCCCTCACTCGTCTCGGCCGGCTATCTCGAGCCGCTCGACGAGTACATGAAGAAGGCAAACTTCAAGATCGACGCGGTCGGCGACTACGGCACCTTCATGACCTATGGCGGCCAGACCTACGGCGTTCCGACTGACGGCAACGTGCATATCCAATATACGCGCAAGGATATTATTGAGGATGCGGACAACAAAAAGCGCTTTGCCGACAAGTTCGGCAAAGAGCTGAAGTTCCCGCAGACCTGGGAGGAAGAACAGACGATCCAGGAATTCTTCATGGATCCCTCCAAGGACCTCTATGGCTCGGCCAATCTGCGCAATCGCGCCAACGGCCCGACCTGGTGGTACATGATCTATTACAGCGCTGGCGGCTTCCCGTTCGACGACGACATGAAGCCGACGCTGAACACGCCGCCCGGCCAGTACGCGGTCGACATCTATCTGAAAGACAAGAAGCTCAATCACCCCGAGGCGGCCAACTGGGGCACGCCGCAGCAGATCCCACGCATCGCGCAGGGTCACGTGGTGAGCACACAGTACTGGGACGGCACCGCGAAACTGAATGAGAATCCGGCGAAGTCGAAAACGACCGGCAAATGGCTTTATGGCCTGGTGCCGGGATCGGACTTCTCCGGCAAGCGCATGCACCGCTCGATCTCCTCGCCGCTCGCCGCGATCCTGGTCAACAAATATAGCCCGCGCAAAGCGCAAGCCGCCTATCTCGCGCTCTGGCTTGGCTCGGGCAAGAACAGCATTCCGATCGTGACCGACCCGGTGAACACGTTCAACGATGCCTGGGCGAAGGAACATATGACGTCCGACGCGGTCAAGAACGCCTATAGTCCGGCCGGCGTCAAAGCGATCGAAGCCAACTTCCAGGTGGTGGCGCCGCCGATCTATTTGACCGGTTACCTGGAATTCCAGGACGCGCTCGGCAAGAATCTTTCGGAGGCCTTTGTCGGCCAGCTTCCGGCCAAGGACGTGCTCAAGAAGACCGAGGATGAATGGACCGCGATCATCCGCCGCATCGGCCAAAGCAAGCTCAAGAAAGATCTAATAAGCTATAAGGCCTTAATGCCGAAGCGCCTCAAGCCGGCGTGACGAGCAACCGCAGGAAGCAGACCTGCCTTCAAATCAGCCGGGCGAGCCTCGCGCTCGTCCGGACTTTCTAATCAGGGGCGAGGAATGACTGTGGCCGCACTTTCGGCTGCCGAAGCACCGTTGCAGGCGTCACCGCGCGCGGTCTCCCGGCGTCGCGCAATCCGGCGCTTCAAGCTTTCGCTGCTAGCGCCGCTGATCGCGCTGTTTGCTTTCGTGCTGATGCCGGTGCTGCTCCTGCAGCTCTATTTCTCGGTCCACCAATGGACCGTTTATCTCGGCTCGTGGTGGGATGCCGATTATATCGGCCTTGATCTCTTCAAGGAGGTATTGACCGACCCGCGCTTCGGCTGGTCCGTCCTGCGCTCGCTGGCGTTCGCGACCGGCTCGACGGTTGGGTGTTTCGTGTTCGGCTTCCTGCTGGCTTATCTCATGCATAAGCCGTTCCGCGGCCAGGCGATCTATTACATTATCTTCATCCTGCCGATGCTCACCGTTCCGGTCGTGGTCGCCTATACCGCCGAAATGATGTTGTACCAGAGCGGCCCGCTCAACGACATCATCACCCGCTTGAGCGGCATCGAGTTCAAGCCGTCTTGGCTCAGCGATCCACACCTCGCGCTGATGACGGTAAGCCTGCTCGAGATTTGGAACTGGACCCCGTTCTCCTTCATCATCATGCTCGCCGGCCTCACGGCGATCCCGAAGGAACCGATCGAGGCCGCGGAAATTCTCGGCGCGTCCAAGTGGCGGATCTTCTGGGAAGTGCAAGTTCCCCTGCTGCGGCCGGTCATTCTGCTCGCTCTGGTGTTGCGCTTCCTCGAAGCCATGGCGGAGTTCCCTAAAACCTGGTCATTGTTTCAAGGCGGCCCCGGTTCGGCGACCGAAACGCTTCCGGTCTACATATTCATGACAACATGGCAGTACTTCGAAATCTCCAAAGGCGCGGCGATGTCTTACATCGTCATGCTGCTGATGATCGTGATCGTCCTGTTCGCGATTCGATTACTGCGCCGGGAGAAGCGGTCGCTCGACAAGATGTACGAACAATCCGACGACCTCAAGGTGGAGGGCTGAATGGCGATGACCAAGTCGCAGCGCCGCCGCATCACGAGCGGCGTTCGCTATGTCGTCCTCAGTGTTTGGGGGCTGATGGCATTCTTCCCGATCTATTGGATTATTTCCACGTCGTTCAAGCTGGACACGCAGTGGTTCGCCTGGCCGCCCTATTATTTTCCCAGCCCGCCGACGCTCGCTAACTACATGAATGTCTGGTTTGGCGCCGAGGAATATGCGCAGACCCAGTATGCCATCTCGTCGCAAAAACCGCTGATCTCGCTATACAACTCGACGGTCATCGCGGTCACCTCGACGTTCCTCTCGGTGCTCTTCGGATCGATGATCGCCTACGGGGTGTCGCGCTACCGGATCCTGTCCGAGGCGCGCATGTTCCAGCTGTTGATGCTGCGGATGATTCCACCGATCGTCATCGTGGCGCCGTTGTCACTCTATTATACGGCGATAGGTCTGATCGACACGCGGTTCGGTCTCATTCTCGTTTATTTTCTGACGACGCTTCCCTACGCGGTTTGGATGACCAAAAGCTTCATCGACGAGGTGCCGCTCGAAGTCGAGCAGGCGGCGGAAATTCTCGGTGCCTCGCGCTGGCGCACGGTGTTCGAGATCGTGCTGCCGTTGATCAGATCGGGCCTGGTGGCAACCTTCCTGTTCATCCTCATTCTGACTTGGAGCGAGTACCTGTTGGCTTTGATCATCACCAAGACTCAGGTCACCACGCTGCCGATCGAATTGTCGAAATATCAGGGCTCGACCGAAGGCCGCGTCTACGGCCGCCAGGCGGCGCTCGCGGTCGGTATCACGGTTCCGCTCATGATCGTCGGGTTGATCATCCGCAAGCATCTCGCGCGCGGCTTCAGCTTCGGCATGGTACGGAGATAGACGTGGCGCGCATCGAGTTGTGCAATCTGGTAAAGTCTTTTGGCGCGGTGCAGGCGGTGAAAGATCTGAGCTTCACCATCGAGGACGGCGAATTCGTCGTTTTCGTCGGGCCTTCCGGCTGCGGCAAGACCACGCCGCTGCGCATGATCGCCGGCTTCGAAGATCCGACCTCCGGCGAAATCCGCATCGATGGACGCGTGGTCAACGACCTGGAGCCGCGCGACCGCGGCCTCGGCATGGTGTTCCAGAGCCATGCTTTGTTCCCGCACAAGAACGTGGCGCAGAATATCGAGTTCGGGCTGCGCATGAAGAACGTGCCGCCGGAAGAGCGCGTCAAGCGCGTGCGCGAAGTGGCGGAGATGGTGCGCATCGGTCATCTGCTCGAGAAGATGCCGAGCCAATGCTCGGGCGGCGAATCCCAGCGCGTCGCGCTGGCCCGCACCCTGGTCACCAACCCGTCCACCTTCTTGCTCGATGAGCCGCTGTCGAGCCTCGACGCCAAGCTGCGCCGCGAGCTGCGCGCGGAATGCGATCGGCTGCACCAGGCACTCAAGCGCACCTTTATTTACGTCACCCACGACCAGGAAGAAGCGATGACGCTGGCCGACCGCATCGTCGTCATGCGCTTGGGTGAAATCGTCCAAATCGGATCGCCGATGGAGATCTATTCAAATCCGGTCAACTATTTCGTCGCCGATTTTTTCGGCTCGCCATCGATGAACCTGGTTGCCGGCGAGATCGTGCAAGCGAACGGGGCCACCCGTTTTCGCTCGGCGTCGTTCGACGTCGCCTTGCCTGACAGCTTCAAGGCCGCGAAAGCGGGTGCGGTCACGCTCGGCATCCGGCCCGAGCACGTCGGCGTCACGCTCGGCGGCGGCGGCGACATCGAATTGTCGGTACGGCTGATCGAACCGCTCGGCAAGGATACGCTGCTCTATTTCGACGCCGGCGTCGAGCGGGCGTTCGTCGCAGTCACCGAAGGTCTCGGCATGGCCGAGATCAAGGCCGGCGAACGCATCGCGCTGTCCTTCGACCGGCGCCGCATCCACCTGTTCGACGGCGACGGACTGCGGATTGCCGGCGCCCAATAATTATCGACTGCAAACCGAACGTCGAGGAGCCCATGGAATACCGTGAAAAAAGCGAAATCCGCGATGGCATGCGGATCGACTGGGATATGCCGATCAAAATGGAAGACGGCCTAGTGCTGCGATGCGACATCTACCGGCCGATCGCCGACGGCAAATATCCCGTAATCATGACTTATGGGCCCTACGGCAAGTGGTTGCTGTTCGAGGATCTTTACAAGGACCAGTGGGTGCGCATGTGCGCCGACCAGCCGGACGTGCCGACCGGCTCGACCAACAAATATCAGAACTGGGAGGTCGTCGATCCGGAGAAATGGGTGCCTGACGGCTACATTGTCATCCGTGTCGACAGCCGTGGCGCGGGCCGCTCGCCTGGCATCATCGACATCTGGTCGCTGCGCGAGGCGCAAGATCTGGCGCAATGCGTCGATTGGGCCGGCGTGCAGCCGTGGTCGAACGGCAAAGTCGGCCTCAATGGCATCTCCTATTATGCCGAGAATCAGTGGCAGGCGGCCGCGCTGCAGCCCAAGCATCTCGCCGCTATTTGCATTTGGGAGGGCGCCGCCGATTTCTATCGCGACATGGCGCACCACGGCGGCATCTTCTGCCGCGGCTTCGTGCAGGATTGGTCGAAGGCGCAGGTCTACACCGTGCAAAACGGTCGCGGCACGCGTGGCTTTAAGAGCCGCATGAACGGCGACTGGGTGTCAGGGCCGGAGACTTTATCGGAAGAAGAGCTAGGCCGAAATCGCCGCGATTTTTACGAAGATTGTATCTCGCGCAAGCTCGACACCGACGAATACTGGCAGTCGCGCATGCCGGACTGGAACAAAGTGAAGGTGCCGCTGCTCTCGACCGCCAACTGGGGCGGGCAAGGCCTGCATCCGCGCGGCAATTTCGAAGGCTTCGTGCGCTCCGCGTCGGAGAATAAGTGGCTCGAAGTGCACGGCATCGAGCACTGGACGCACTTCTATACCAACTACGGTCTCGACCTGCAGAAGCGATTCTTTGGTCGCTTCCTCAAAGGCGACGAGTCCAGCTGGGCCCGGCAGCCGAAGGTGCAACTGCAGGTGCGCCATCCCGGCGAGAAATTCGTCGAGCGGCACGAGAACGAGTGGCCGCTGGCGCGCACGCAATGGACCAAATTTTATATCCATCCGGCCGACCTAACGATGTCGATCGCAACGCCGACCGCAGCAAGCGCCGTCAGCTATGCCGGTTTGAGCGAAGGCGTCACATTCCTGACCGAGCCGCTCGAACACGAGATCGAGCTGACCGGGCCGATCGCGGCAAAGCTGTGGGTGTCGTCGGCGACGGAAGACGCCGATTTGTTCCTGGTGGTGCGCGCTTTCACACCGGACCTCAAGGAACTCACCTTCCAGGGCGCGCTCGATGCCCATACGCCGATCGCGCAAGGCTGGCTGCGCTGCTCGCACCGCAAGCTCGATCCGAAGCTGACCCTGCCCTACCGGCCTTATCACACTCACGACGAGGAGCAGAAGCTCAAGCCCGGCCAGGTCTACGAGGTCGACGTCGAAGTATGGCCGACCTGCATCGTGCTGCCGAAGGGCTATCGGCTCGCGCTGTCCGTGCGCGGCACCGACTATGTGTTTCCGGGCGAGCCCGGCGCCGGGCTGGAAACGCTGGGCAAAGTGTGGACCGGCTGCGCGGTGTTCACGCATGACGATCCGCGCGATCGGCCGCCGGCGGTGTTCGGCGGCAATGTCACGCTGCACGCCGGCCCGGACCGGCCGGCGCATGTCTTGCTGCCAGTCATCCCGAAGAAATAACCGTCCAAAAGCATTGTCGAGGAGTGGAATACCATGAGCTATCGTGAAGTCAGCGAAGTCCGCGACGGCATGCGGATCGATTGGGACATGCCGATCACGATGGACGACGGGCTGGTGCTGCGCTGCGATGTGTACCGGCCGATCAAGAAAGGCCGCTATCCGGTGCTGCTCAGCCACGGCCCTTACGGCAAGTGGCTGCACTTCGAAGACGGTTACAAGACTGCCTGGAAGCGCATGGAGCAGAAGCAGCCGGACGTGATGGTCGGTTCGAGCAACAAGTACCAGAGCTGGGAAATCTGCGACCCGGAAAAGTGGGTGCCGGATGGCTACGTATGCGTGCGCGTCGATTCACGCGGCTGCGGCCGCTCGCCCGGCTACGTCGAGCACTGGTCGCCGCGCGAGACCAAGGACTTTCACGATTGCATCGAGTGGGCGGGCGTGCAGCCGTGGTCGAACGGCAAGGTCGGATTGAGCGGCATCTCTTACTACGCCATCAACCAATGGCAGGTCGCCAGCCTGCAGCCGAAGCATCTTGCCGCGATCTGTGTCTGGGAAGGCTTCGCCGATTTCTACCGCGAGCTCAGCCACAACGGCGGCATCTACAACACGTTTGCGCAGAACTGGTACGACATGCAGGTCAAGTCCGTGCAATACGGGCTAGGCAGCAAGGGCCACCGCAGCCGCATGAATGGCGACTGGGTGTCGGGACCGGAGACGTTGACCGAAGAAGAGATGGGCGCCAACCGCTACGATCTCGGCAAGACCTACTTCGCGCATCCGCTGGACGACGAGTTCTACAAGGCGATGTTGCCGGTCTGGTCGAAGATCAAGGTGCCGCTGCTCTCGGCCGCGAATTGGGGCGGGCAGCCGCTGCACCCGCGCGGCAATTTCGAAGGCTTCTTCCGGTCGGCATCGAAACAGAAATGGCTGGAAGTGCACGGCATCGAACATTGGACGCATTATTACACCGACTATGGCGTCGGGCTGCAGAAGAAGTTCTTCGGCTACTTCCTCAAGGGCGAGAAGAACGGCTGGGACAAGCAGCCGCGGGTGCAGCTCAACGTTCGTCATCCTGGCGAGCAGTTTGTCATCCGCCATGAGGACGCTTGGCCGCTGCCGAGCACGCAGTGGACCAAGTTCCATCTTGCGACCGACAGCCAAAAGCTGGCGGCGCAAGCGCCGAAAGACTCGGCGACGGTGACGTTCGACGCGCTCGGCGATGGCGTCACTTTTCTCACCGAGCCGATGGCGGAGCCGACCGAAATCACCGGCCCGGTTGCCGCCAAGCTGCACATCTCGTCATCGACCGCGGACGCCGATATTTTCCTGGTGCTGCGGGTGTTCGCGCCCGACATGAAAGAAGTCGTATTCCAAGGCGCGCTCGACCCGCACACGGCGATCGGACAGGGGTGGCTGCGCGCCTCGCATCGCAAACTCGACAAGAAACTTTCATTGCCGTTTCGGCCTTATCATAGCCACGCCGAGAAACAGCCGCTCACGCCCCGCCAAACCTACGAACTCGATATCGAAATCATCCCGACCTGCATCGTGGTGCCGAAGGGCTATCGCGTAGCCTTGAGCGTGCGCGGGCGCGATTATGTCTATCCCGGCGGTTCCGGCGGCAGGCTCTCCAACATGAAAAACGAATTCACCGGCAACGGCCCCTTTCTGCACGACGATCCACGCGACCGCCCGCTGGAGATTTACGGCGGCAAGACCACGATCCATCTCGGCGGCGGGCGGGAAAATTTTGTCCTGCTCCCGATCATTCCGCCGAGGCCACAAGCCAAGCATACCAAGGGAAAACCGACAAAACGCGCGACCAAGCCGAAAAAGCGGCGCTAGATAGCGACTGCTCAGCTGCGTTTGAGATAGCGCTTGTCGAGCATCACGTGGATGCCCTTGTTGCCGTTCACCACCTGGGTAACGCGCAAGTCGGCGGCAAGGCTCGCCAAGGCATAGGCCTGATAGCGGTCGAGACCGGTTCGCGCGCAGATGAGATCGATCATCTGCCGCAACGCGATGACCACGCCATCATCGAGATCGGGGTCGAACGCCATGGTGATCATGTGCGTGGGCGTCTCGGCAAGCGGCCATTCGAGCCGCATGTCGTCGCGGACGGTGAGACGAAAAGTGCCGACCAGCCCGGTCTCGATCGCGGTGACGCAGACTTCGCCATCACCCTGCGCGCCATGCCCGTCGCCCACGGAGAACAGCGCGCCGTCGGTGAAAATCGGCAGATACAAAGTCGTCCCGGCGACCAGTTCCTTGTTGTCCATGTTGCCGCCGTTGCGACGCGGCGGCGGGGTCGGTATCCGGCCCCAGGATGCCGGCGGCGCCACCGCCATGACGCCGAAAAACGGTCGCAGCGGAATGTCCTGGCCCCAGGGCAAACGTCCCGTCATGCGGGCCTGATCGAGCATAATGTAGATCGGCCGGTATTCGGGAAAATCGTCCGGCAAGGCGCCGGCGAGCGGCCGGATGACGTTGTAGCCCCAGTCGTAATGCAGATCGATGGTCTCGATATCGACCTGCAAAACCTGTCCGGCTTTTGCGCCCCGCACGGCGACCGGTCCGGTGCACATGTGCCCGAAAAACTGCTGCGGGCCGTTGGCGGCATGAATCGCGGGCAAGGCCGGCGGAATCTTGAAAGGCGGTGGCGGCAGCATCTCAGGGCTGCCCGAAACCGAGGAAATCGTGACCCGGTCGCCGCTGCCGATGGTGAGGATGGGCGGGAATTTGGCGTCGAAGAAGCCCCAATGCACGGTGGCCGGACCCGCATCGATGCGCTGAACGTCAGGTGATTTGTGCAATGAAATTCTCCGGATCGGCTACGCCAAAGTGCCGCCCGTAAGCCTATCGGGATTTCATATGAGCGTAAACGAGATGGCCGGGTTGAACCCGGCCATGACAATAACTGAGCAGCCGCTACATCGCCTTGACGATACTCTCGGTCATTTTCTTGGCGTCGCCGAGCAGCATCATGGTGTTGTCGCGGTAGAATAGTGGGTTGTCGATGCCGGCGTATCCTGATGCAAGCGAGCGCTTGATGAACATCACGGTGCCGGCCTTCCACACCTGCAGCACCGGCATGCCGTAAATGGGAGAGGTCTTGTCGTCTTCCGCCGCCGGGTTGGTGACGTCGTTAGCGCCGATCACGAAGGCGATATCGGCCTGCGCGAACTCGGAGTTGATGTCTTCCAGCTCGAACACCTCGTCGTAGGGCACGTTGGCTTCGGCGAGCAGCACGTTCATGTGGCCGGGCATGCGGCC
>DATISB010000066.1:0-12830 GCA_035469145.1 Pseudolabrys sp. | reverse complement strand
GGGACAGAGCGGGCAGTCGGGGCCCGGCTTCGTCGCGAGCGGCGCGGGTTGGTCCCGCTCAGTCCTCGAAGTCGTCCTCGTCATCGCCCCCAGCACGCTGCGGAGCCGTGCTCCGCTGCAGGAATTGCGGCGTGTGCTGCCGCGGCTCGCGTGGCTCGCGGGGTTCGCGCGCCGCGCGTTCGGCCGGATCGCGGCCGATCTTCGGCTGCAGCTCGACGATGTCCTGGAACACGTCCGCCTGCCGGCGCAGCTCGTCGGCGACCATCGGCGGCTGCGTGGAGACCGTCGACACCACCGTGACGCGCACACCGCGCCGCTGCACCGCCTCGACCAGCGAGCGGAAGTCACCGTCGCCGGAGAACAGCACCATGTGGTCGATGTGGCCGGCGATTTCCATGGCGTCGACCGCCAGCTCGATATCCATGTTGCCCTTGACCTTGCGGCGGCCGGTCTGATCCACGAATTCCTTGGTCGCCTTGGTGACGACGCTATAGCCGTTGTAATCGAGCCAGTCGATCAGCGGCCGAATCGAGGAATATTCCTGATCCTCGATCACCGCGGTGTAATAGAACGCGCGCAGCAGATACCCGCGCGACTGGAACTCGCGCAGCAGCTTCTTGTAGTCGATGTCGAAGCCGAGCGATTTGGCGGTGGCGTAAAGATTGGCGCCGTCAATGAACAGTGCGATTTTTTCACCGGGGACTGTCATGGTCTTGTCTCTCTCGCAATAAGAACCAAAATTGATCCTGCGCACGCCTCAAAATGCAACCAGCGCGTTGCATATCCGCGCATCATTGAATCGGCGTTAACAGAACGGTTGAAGGCACCTTCGATCAATTCAGCCGGTACCCACGCAATCACGCTGATGCCGCTAAAATCCGGTCGGTCGGCCTGCTTGCGACGATTTCGGTAACAGAGGCTTGCGGTTAATCCAAGACAAAAATACTTGAACTTTCAGCCCACACGGTCTACGTAGCGGTCTAAATCAGGACAAAGTTCCCTTTAAAGGAGTGACGAGCCGATGGCCCGTGTCACCGTAGAAGATTGCATCGATAAGGTTGAGAACCGCTTCGATCTCGTCCTTCTGGCGAGCCACCGGGCGCGCATGGTCTCGTCCGGGTCGCAGATTACCGTTGAGCGCGACAACGACAAGAATCCGGTCGTCGCGCTGCGCGAGATCGCTGAAACGACGGTATCCCCCGGCGACCTGAAGGAAGATCTAATCCATAGCTTGCAGAAATATGTCGAGGTCGACGAGCCGGAGCCGGAAGTGCCGCTGATCGGGGCCGGTCCAGGCGCCAACATCGATTCCGATGATACCGAAGTGACCTCCGAGCGCATGACCGAAGAAGAGCTGCTCAAGGGCCTCGAAGGCCTGGCGCCGCCGGAAGAAGTGCCGGAAGAGGACGCCGAGTAACCAATTTACCGGCGTTTTGCATCGATTTTACAGTACGGCCTGGCCCCATTGCCGGGCCGTTGCTTTTTCATCAACCAGAACGGCAAGCCCTTGCGGCTCCAGCGAATTGTCGTGATATCTATGATAGAAACGGTTGCCGGCGCCGTTTTTCATGCAGATTCGGTGGCCGCGAGGCACGACAATGGCGCGCGCGCGCTCAGATCTTCCGCGGATGCAGAAGCAGTCGCCCACCCGGGCACCGCTCGAGCGGGCCGTTGCAGCGCCCCAAATAGTTGAAAAGCCGGCGCAATCTCGTAAGCCGCCGATGATGCGGCAATACGACCTAATCGAACGGGTGCGCCGCTACAATCCCAAAACCAACGAAGCGCTGCTCAACCGTGCCTATGTCTACGCCATGAAGGCGCATGGCGAGCAGCGGCGCGCTTCGGGCGACCCGTATTTCTCGCACCCGATCGAGGTGGCGGCGATTCTCACTGACCTCAAGCTCGACGATGCTACCATCGCTGCCGCGCTGTTGCATGACACCATTGAGGATACCGCAACCACCCGCGCTGAGATCGACAACCTGTTCGGGCCCGACATCGGCACTCTGGTCGACGGGTTAACCAAGCTCAAGAAGCTCGATCTGGTCACCAAGGAAGCCAAGCAGGCGGAAAACCTGCGCAAGCTTCTGCTGGCGATCGCCGCCGATGTGCGCGTGCTGCTGGTCAAGCTCGCCGACCGTCTGCACAACATGCGCACGATCGACTACATGCCAGTCGAGGCGCGCCGGCGCGCCGCCGAGGAAACGCTGGAAATCTATGCGCCGCTCGCTGGCCGCATGGGCATGCATGCGATGCGCGAAGAGCTCGATGACCTAGCTTTCCGCGAGCTCTATCCGGAAGCCTATGCAGTGGTCAGCGGCCGGCTCAATGCGCTGGCCGACCGCCACAAGCATTTGATCACCGAGATCGAGCAGCAGCTCACCAAGAAACTCGCCGACCGCGGCATCGAGGCGCGGGTGCTCGGGCGGCGCAAGCGCGCCTATTCGATCTGGCGCAAGATGGAACGCAAGTCGGTCGGCTTCGAGCAACTGTCCGATATCTTCGGTTTCCGCGTGATCGTGAAAACGGTGGCGGACTGCTACCAGGCGCTCGGCATCGTGCATACCACCTGGCCGATGGTGCCCGGGCGCTACAAGGATTACATCTCGACGCCGAAGGCGAACGATTACCGTTCGATCCACACCACCGTGATCGGCCCGGGCAAGCAGCGCGTCGAACTGCAGATCCGCACCACCGCGATGCATGAGCTGGCCGAATATGGCATCTCCGCGCACGCGCTCTATAAGGATGGTGCCGGCTCTCCGACCGAAATGTTGTCGCGCGAATCGAGCGCCTATTCCTGGCTGCGGCGGACCATCGAACTCTTGGCGGAAGGGTCGAACCCGGAGGAATTTCTCGAGCACACCAAGTTAGAGCTGTTCCATGATCAGGTGTTCTGCTTCACGCCCAAGGGCAAGCTGATCGCCCTGCCGCGCAAAGCGACGCCGATCGACTTCGCCTATGCGGTGCACACCGACGTCGGCAACACCGCGGTGGGATGCAAGATCAACGGCCAGATCGCGCCGCTCGGCTCGGAAATCGGCAATGGCGACGAGGTCGATATCATCACCTCGAAGGCGCAATCGGCACCGCCGGCGGCTTGGGAATCGATCGTGGTCACCGGCAAGGCACGCGCCGCGATTCGGCGTGCCACGCGCGTGGCGGTGCGCACGCAATATACCGGGCTCGGCCGCCGCATCGTCGAACGCCTGTTCCAGCGCGCCAAGATCGCCTACTCGGACGAGAAGCTCACCGGCGCGCTGCCGCGGCTGGCGCGCGCGTCGATCGAAGATGTGATGGCGGCGGTTGGACGCAGCGAATTGAAAGCCTCGGACGTCGCGCGCGCCATGTATCCCGACTACAAGGAAGAGCGCGCCGCCGCCATGGCGGTTAGACCTAAGTCCGAAAGCGGCTGGTTCGGCTTGAAGAAACTTACTTCGGTGAAATTCAAGGTGCCGGGCAACGCTGCGGTTGGCCCGGCGATCCCGATCCGTGGCATCAATAGCGACCTGCCGGTCAGTTTTGCGCCTGATGGCGGCGCGGTGCCGGGCGATCGCATCGTCGGCATCCTGACGCCGGGCGAGGGGATCACTATCTACCCGATCCAGTCGCACGCCTTGAGCGAGTTCGAGGACAAGCCGGAACGCTGGCTGGACGTGCGCTGGGACGAGGAAGCGAGCACGCCGCGCCGCTTCCCGGCGCGCATCGCGGTGCAGTCGGTGAACGAACCCGGCTCGCTCGCCCAAATCGCACAAGTGATCGCCGAGCACGACGGCAATATAGATAATATCCGCATGACGCGGCGCGCGCCGGACTTTACCGACGTGCTGATCGATCTGGAGGTCTATGACCTCAAGCACCTCACTGCCATCATCGCGCAGTTGCGCGCCAAACCGGTGGTGGCGAAGGCGGAACGGGTGAATGGTTAGATGAACGCGCCCCGCTTGCGCCTCGGCATCAATGTCGACCATGTCGCCACCATCCGCAATGCACGCGGCGGGCGCCATCCCGATCCGGTACGCGCGGCCAAGCTCGCGATCGCGGCAGGCTGCGACGGCATCACTGCGCATTTGCGCGAAGACCGCCGTCACATCCGCGACGACGATATCGCGCGCCTGAAAGTCGAAATCGACAAGCCGCTCAATTTCGAAATGGCGGCGACCGACGAGATGACCGCGATCGCGCTTAAAGTGCAGCCGCACGCGGTTTGCCTGGTGCCGGAAAAGCGCACCGAGCGAACCACCGAGGGCGGGCTCGATGCCATCAAGCAGCGCGCACAACTCGCGCCGGTTGTGCATGCGCTCAAACACGCCGGTATCCGGGTTTCGCTGTTTATTGGTGCGGCGCCGGCGCAGATCGAGGCGGCGGTCGAGCTGGGTGCGCCGGTGGTCGAACTGCATACCGGCTCCTGGTGCGATGCGCTGATCGAGAACCGAGCGGCCGAGGCCAACACCGAATGGCAACTCATCCGCGCCGGTGCGCTGCTGGCTAAAGGCCTCGGCCTTGAAGTCCATGCCGGTCACGGGCTCGATTATGCGAGCGCGGAAACCATCGCGTCGCTGCCGCAGATCGTCGAACTCAATATCGGCCATTTTCTGGTCGGTGAATCGGTGTTCGAGGGGCTGGCCGACACGGTGAAGTTCATGCGCGCGGCCATGAATCGCGGGCGCAAGAAGGCGAGCGCATGATCACGAAAAGTGGGCACCGGTCTTCGGACAAGATCATGCGCAAGGAAAACAAGCCGTGATCATCGGGCTCGGCTCAGACATGGTCGACGTGCGGCGCATCGCGCGCAGCATAGAGCGCTACGGCGAACGTTTTCTCGGGCGCATTTTTACGCCCGCCGAACGCGCCAAGGCGGAGAACCGCGTCAACACGGTCGAGACCTACGCCAAGCGTTTCGCCGCCAAGGAAGCCTGCTCCAAGGCGCTCGGCACCGGTTTCCGCAGCGGCGTGTTCTGGCGCGATATGGGCGTGGTTAATTTGGCCTCGGGCCGCCCCACCATGAAGTTGACTGGCGGCGCGCTCAAACAGCTGCAGGCGATCACACCCGCTGGTTGCGAGGCCCAGATCGACGTGTCGCTCACCGACGAAGGCCCAAGCGCGCAGGCCATCGTGATCATTTCGGCATTGCCGCAAACATCAGCGTAAAGCCGATAAACGCAATCCGACCAAGTGCTTATACAGGGATGCGAGCGTTCTTGATTGCGCCCTGGAATGGCAGCCGCTACAAGGTCGACGGGGCGCAGCGCCTTGAGTGGCGGGACAAGAGGCCGATGAGCGTGACATCCGGAACAAAACGGAAAGAAGGCGGCATTGTCGAAACAATCCGCGTTATTTTTCATGCGCTGATCATCGCGCTGGTGATCCGCACCTTCCTGTTTCAGCCCTTCAACATTCCCTCCGGCTCGATGAAGGCGACGCTGCTGGTTGGCGATTATCTATTCGTGTCGAAATATACCTATGGCTACAGTCAGTTTTCGCTGCCTTTGTCGCCGCCCTTGTTCTCCGGACGCATTCCAAGCGGCTGGCTACCGGCGCGCGGCGACGTGGTGGTGTTTCGCCTGCCCAAGGATACCTCTACCGACTACATTAAGCGCGTGATCGGCCTGCCCGGCGACAAAATCCAGGTGATCGGCGGCGTCGTCAGCATCAATGGCATTCCGGTCAAACACGAGCCGGCACCACCATTCATCGAGACCGAGGAGGACACGCGCGCCGCTCCGGTCAAGCGCTGGAAGGATACGTTGCCGGAAGGCGTGAGCTTCTACACGCTCGACCTGGTCGATAACGGCTTTGCCGACAATACCCAGGTCTACACCGTGCCGCCGGGTCATTATTTCATGATGGGCGACAATCGCGATAATTCCACCGACAGTCGCTTCAGCCAAGTCGGCACGGTGCCGTTCGAGAATATCGTCGGCAAGGCGCAGATCATTTTCTTCTCCGTCTATGAGGGCGAGCGCGCCTGGGAATTCTGGCGCTGGCCGGTGGCTGTGCGCTGGAGCAGGCTGTTCACGATCGTGCGATGAGCCGCAAGGCTAAGGACAGAGCGGCGCTCGAGGAGCGGATCGGCTACAAGTTTGCCGACAAGGCGCTGTTGGAGCGCGCGGTCACGCATATTTCCGCGCTTGCGGGCGGCGCCACCCGCGCCAATAGCTACCAGCGCCTGGAATTCCTCGGCGACCACGTACTCGGCCTGGTGATATCCGACATGCTCTATCGTGCGTTCCCTAAGGCAAACGAGGGCGAACTGTCGCGCCGGCTCGCCGATCTAGTTCGCAAGGAAACCTGCGCGGAGGTGGCGCGTGCCATGGATCTCGGACCGGCGCTCAAGCTTGGCAATTCGGAATCGCACGCCGGCGGGCGCTTGCGCTCCACCATCCTGGCGGACGCCGGCGAGGCGCTGGTGGGGGCGGTGTTTATCGACGGCGGATACAAAGCCGCCGATGCGCTGATCGCGCGGTTCTGGAAGGAACGCATGCTCAAGCCGCTGCGTCCGTTGCGCGACCCCAAGACCATGCTGCAAGAATGGGCGCAGGCGCGCGGACTGCCGACGCCGGTCTATCGGGAATTGGCGCGCACCGGCCCGCATCACGATCCGGAATTTCGCGTCGCGGTGGTGCTGCCCGACCGACCGCCGGCCGAGGGCATGGGCTCATCGAAGCGGGCCGCCGAACAGGCCGCCGCCGCCGCCATGTTGACGCGGGTCGGCGTGTCGGTGGACAAGCTTGATGGTTGACGCCATCAAGCCAGGGAGCGACACGCGCTGCGGCTTCGTCGCGCTGATCGGCGCGCCCAATGCCGGCAAGTCAACGCTGCTCAACGCGCTGGTCGGCTCCAAGGTCACCATCGTCTCGCACAAGGTGCAGACCACCCGTGCGCTGATCCGCGGCATCACGCTCGAAGGAAAGGCGCAACTTATCTTCGTCGACACGCCGGGAATTTTCGCTCCCAAGCGGCGACTTGACCGCGCCATGGTAACGACGGCCTGGAGCGGCGCGCATGAGGCCGATCTGATCGGCGTGCTGATCGACGCGCGCAAGGGGATCGATGAGGATGCGGAAGCGCTGCTCGAGCGGCTCGCCGAGGTGAAGCCCACGAAAATCCTGATCCTCAATAAGATCGATCTGGTTCCGCGCGACACGCTGCTGTTGCTGACGAAGATCGCCAATGAAAAGGCCAAGTTCGATTCGACCTTCATGATCTCGGCGCTCACCGGCGACGGTGTGGCCGATCTCAAGAGCTGGCTTGCCGCCCGCATGCCGCCAAGCCCGTGGCTTTATCCGCCTGACCAGATGTCGGATGCGCCGGTGCGGCAGCTTGCGGCCGAGATCACGCGCGAGAAGCTGTTCGAGCGGCTACACCAGGAACTGCCCTACCATTCAACGGTCGAGACTGAAACGTGGAAGGAACTGCGGGGCGGCGATATCCGGGTCGAGCAGACGATCTATGTGGAGCGCGAGAGCCAGCGCAAGATCGTGATCGGCAAAGGCGGGCAGACCCTCAAGGCGATCGGTGAATCGGCCCGACGGGAAATCGCCGAGATCGTCGAGCATAAGGTGCACTTGTTCCTGTTCGTGAAAGTGCGCGAGGGCTGGGGCGACGATCCTGAGCGCTACCGCGCCATGGGGCTGGAGTTTCCCAAAGAGTAAGGCCTGTCATTCCGGCACGGCGCGTAACGCCGAGCTGGGAATCCATAACCTAGGTGGTCGTGATTTTCTCTGATTCTGGGAGTATGGATTCCGGGGTCGCTCGCGCCCCGGAATGACAGTGATAAAAAAAGATGCAATGGACCGATGAAGGCATCGTGCTCGGCGTCAGGCGCCACGGGGAGGCCAACGGCATCCTTGAGCTGATGACGCTCGACCATGGCCGCCATCTCGGGCTGGTGCGCGGCGGTTTCGGCTCGCGCATGAAGCCGGTACTGCAGGTCGGCAATTCCGTGAGGGCGTCCTGGCGGGCGCGGTTGGACGAGCATCTCGGCAATTATACGGTGGAGGGCTCGAGCCTGCGCGCGGCGAACTTCTTCGCGGCGTCGCACGCGATCTATGGCGTCAGTCATCTGGCCGCGCTGATGCGGCTTCTGCCCGAACGCGATCCGCATGCTTGCCTCTATGCCGAGCTCGACGGCATCCTCGATCGCCTCGGCGATCCTGTGCTGGCGGCGCCGATGGTGGTGCGTTTCGAATTGCAGCTGCTGTCGGAGCTCGGCTTCGGCCTCGATCTCGAGCAATGTGCTTCGACTGGCGCGCGGGCCGATCTCATTTATGTTTCGCCGAAATCGGGTCGTTCGGTCTCGCGCAGTGCCGGCGCCCCTTACGCCGACCGGATGCTGCGGCTGCCGGCCTTCCTGCGCGACCGCGATGCGGAGCCGGCCGGTCGCGATCTGGCCGACGGCTTCGCGCTCACTGGATTTTTCCTTGCGCGCCACGTGCTGGAGCCGCGCGGGCTGACGCTCTCTGACGAGCGCGCGCATTTCATCGCGGCGATTTTACGCGGCCCGCGCAGCGCGGTTGCCATCTGACAACGACGTCTAGGCTTATCAAACCGCCGTATCTGGAAGGTCCTCGGGCAAGGGACCGCAAGCCGCAAGGAATTTCTCGGTATGTCGGCCGTCTTCCACAGCCTCAATCAGCTCGTAATAGAGGCTCTTGTAGGTCGAGAAAATAACCCCTTCGGCTTTCATGCGTGCCATCGCGGCGTCGACGTTGCGCGATGAGGAAAATATCAATTCCTCCATCACGGTGACCTCATAGCCGAGGCTGAGAAGGCCGAGACATGACTGCAGGATACAAACATCGGTTTCGCAGCCGGCCACGATCACCTGTCGTCGCTTCAGACGAGCAAGGTGCTCCTTTATCTTCTTGCCCTTGCACAAGTCGAAAAGTTTTTTTCGAAAGTCTGGGCGCGCTCGCCCAGGTGTTTGCCGATCTCTTTCGGCAAGGAGCCCTTGAAATCGACAGGCCGCTCGAGTGTTACGACGACTGGGATTCGGAAATAGTTGAGCAGGCGGACAAGGTTGCCGGTGTTGGTCTTGATCCTGGAACCGAGGCGCTTGTCCACCTGTGACAGGAAAAAACCCTGGAGGTCGACGATTACACCGCAGCAACGTTTGGGAACAATGCGTTTCACCGCTTTTATGTCGTCCCGCTCGGCCTCATCTGCGAGGGGCATGTTAAATCCGCCATCGGAATTGCGCCGACGGCCCTTCATCGCTTGTTCGTGGCCGAATGACGCAGTAGCTATCAATTATGGGCAAGAGACTGATTCCCCCCGACAAGGGCCAGATTGAAGAGGTTGCACTGCGCGGGGCGCTGGAAGAGCGCTATCTCGCCTATGCGCTTTCCACCATCATGAATCGCGCGTTGCCCGACGCGCGCGACGGGCTCAAGCCGGTGCACCGCCGCATTCTCTACGGTATGCAGATTTTGCGGCTCGACCCCAAATCGGCGTTCAAGAAATCGGCCAAGGTGGTCGGCGATGTGATGGGCAATTTCCACCCGCACGGCGATCAAGCGATCTACGACGCGCTGGTGCGGCTGGCGCAGGATTTCGCCCAGCGATATCCGCTGGTCGACGGGCAGGGCAATTTCGGTAATATCGACGGCGATAATGCCGCCGCCATGCGCTACACCGAGGCGCGGCTCACCGAAGTCGCGCGCCTGTTGATCGACGGCATCGACGAGGATGCGGTCGATTTTCGTGCCAGCTACGACGGCACCGGCGAAGAGCCGGTGGTTCTGCCGGCGGCGTTCCCCAATCTGCTGGCCAATGGCTCGCAAGGCATCGCGGTTGGCATGGCCACCTCGATCCCGCCGCATAACGCGGCCGAACTGTGCGACGCGGCGCTGTTCCTGATCGACAATCCGAAGGCGCGCAGCCGCACTCTGCTCAAATACGTCAAGGGACCGGATTTCCCCACCGGCGGCGTGATCGTCGATAAGCCGGCGGAAATCACCGAATCCTACACCACCGGCCGTGGCTCGTTCCGCGTGCGCGCGCGCTGGGAGACCGAAGACACCGGTCACGGCACTTACGTGATCGTCATCACGCAAATTCCCTGGCTGGTGCAGAAGTCACGCCTGGTCGAGAAACTGGCCGAGCTGATCAACGAGAAAAAGCTGCCGCTGGTTGCCGATGTGCGCGACGAATCGGCCGAGGATCTGCGACTGGTGATCGAGCCGCGCGCGCGCAGCGTCGATGCCGAATTGCTGATGGAGTCGCTGTTCAAGCTCACCGAGCTGGAAAGCCGCATCCCACTCAACATGAACGTGCTGGTGAAGGGGCGCATCCCGCAGGTGCTCGGTCTTGCCGAGGTCTTGCGCGAATGGCTCGATCACCGGCGCGACGTGCTGCTGCGCCGCTCCAAGCACCGGCTGGCGGAGATCGAGCATCGCCTGGAAGTGCTCGGCGGGTTCCTGGTCGCCTATCTCAACCTCGACAAGGTGATCAAGATCATCCGACGCGAGGACGAGCCGAAACCGGTCCTGATGAAGGCGTTCAAACTTTCCGACGTGCAGGCCGACGCCATCCTCAACATGCGGCTGCGTAATTTGCGCAAGCTGGAGGAGATGGAAATCCGCGCCGAGGAAAAGGCGCTGCGCGAGGAACGCACCAAGATCAAGGCACTCATCGGCTCAACTCCGCAGCAATGGAAGACCATCGCGGGCCAGATCAAGGAATTGAAGACGACGTTTGGGCCGAAGACCGATCTCGGCAAACGGCGAACCACCTTCGCCGAGGCACCTGAGCACGACGAAGCCGCGATCGAGGAGGCAATGGTGGTGCGTGAGCCGATCACCGTCGTTGTGTCTGAGAAGGGCTGGATCCGCGCGCTGCGCGGTCATGTCAGCGATCTGTCGGGCGTCACCTTTAAGACCGACGACGCGCTGAAATTCGCGTTCCCGACCGAGACCACCGCCAAGATTCTGATCTTCGCCAGCAACGGCAAGTTCTACACGCTCGATGCCTCGAAGCTGCCGGGCGGGCGCGGGCATGGCGAGCCGGTGCGGCTCTATTTCGACATCGAGCAGGACGCCGACGTGGTGGCTGCGCTTGCCTACCAGGGCGGCCGCAAATTCCTGGTCGCAAGTTACGGCGGCAACGGCTTCGTGGTGCCGGAGGACGACGTGCTCGGCACCACGCGCAAGGGCAAGCAGGTGCTCAACCTCAAGAGCCCCGACAAGGCGGCGGCCTTGACCACGGTCGACGGCGAACTGGTGGCGGCCATCGGCGCCAACCGCAAGATGGTGATCTTCGGGCTCGATCAAGTGCCGGAAATGACACGCGGGCGCGGCGTGCGGTTGCAGCGCTATAAGGAGAAGGGGCTCTCCGACGTCACTACCTTCAAGGCGGACGAGGGGTTGACCTGGATCGACGGCGCCGGCCGAACCCAAATGCTGTCGATTAAGGAGCTGAAGGACTGGCGCGGCAAGCGCGCCGATGCCGGCCGCATAGCCCATGGATTACCGAAGAACAACAAATTCCGCGGTACACCCAGCGCCAGTAAAGGTGGCGAAGAGGAGGAATAGGCCGTGGCCATAGTGCCGGGGTTCCTGCGCTAGCTGGGCGGTTCCTAGCCAAAATGCAATTGCAAACTATTTGCAACAAACTTATACTGCAATGGCGTGACGCTGATTTATAGAGACCGGGAAAGAACTTAAGCCGGATGGACGCCGAAACACCTTCCCCCAAATCGCTCACCGAACGCACCGTGGTGGCGGCGCAGGCCATTCTGAGCGGCAAAAGCCGTGGACCAGGGGCTTATCTCGCCTTTGCCGGCCCTGCGGTCGTCGCCTCGATCGCCTACATGGACCCGGGCAATTTCGCGACCAACATCCAGGCCGGCGCGAAATACGGCTACAGCCTGCTGTGGGTCGTGCTACTGGCCAACCTGATCGCCATGCTGTTTCAGGCGCTGTCGGCCAAACTCGGCATCGTCACCGGCCGCAATCTCGCGGAAATGTGCCGCGACCATTTCCCCAAGCCGGTGGTTTGGGCGATGTGGGTGGTCAGCGAGATCGCCGCCATGGCCACCGATCTCGCCGAATTTCTCGGCGGCGCGGTTGGCCTGGCGCTACTGTTCAAGATGCCGCTGATCGCCGGCATGGGAGTCACCGCCGTCATCACCTACGCCATCCTGATGGTGGAGAGCCGCGGCTTCCGCCCGGTGGAACTGATCATCGGCAGCTTGGTCGGCATCATCGGGCTTTGCTATTTGATCGAGATGTTCATCGCGCCGGTTGATTGGGCGGCGGCCGCCTATCATTCAGTGCTGCCGGAAATCCCCGACGCCGAGGCACTGCTGATCTCGGTCGGCATCATCGGCGCCACCGTCATGCCGCACGCAGTCTATCTGCATTCGGGCTTGACGCAGGCGCGCACGCCGGGCCGCGACGAGCACGAACGCCGCCTGCTGGTGCGTATCTCCAACCATGAAGTGGTGATCGCGCTGGTGATCGCCGGCCTCGTCAACATGGCGATGGTGATGATGGCGTCGAGCGCCTTCCACGCCGGCCACCAAGACGTGGCCGAGATCGAAACCGCCTATCACACGCTGGCGCCCTTGCTTGGCATCGGCGCCGCCGGAATATTCCTGCTCTCGCTGATCGCCTCGGGCGTCTCGAGCTCGGTGGTGGGCACCATGGCCGGGCAGATGATCATGCAGGGTTTCATCGGCTTTCGCATTCCGATCTGGCTGCGCCAGGTGATAACGATGGTGCCGGCCTTCGTGATGGTTGCCTATGGCGTAAACGCCACCCAAGCGCTGGTGGTCAGTCAGGTCGTGCTCAGCATCGCGTTGCCGCTGCCGATGATCGCGTTGTTGG
>DATISB010000065.1:0-6944 GCA_035469145.1 Pseudolabrys sp. | reverse complement strand
TGCCGTCGAGACCGCTGAGCATCAGCCCGACCGCGGCGCGGTCGCGCGTCGGCACCAACTGGATCGCCGCTTCGGGCAGGCCGGCCTCGCGCAAGCCCTGCGCCAACGCGGCATGGATAGCGCGGCTCGAACGCAGGCTGTCGGAGCCGCCGCGCAGGATCGCGGCATTGCCGGATTTCAGGCACAGCGCGCCGGCATCGGCGGTGACGTTCGGCCGGCTCTCATAGATGATGCCGATGACGCCGAGCGGCACGCGCACCCGCTCGATGGTCATGCCGTTCGGCCGCGTCCAGGATTCGGTAACGACTCCAACGGGATCCTTGAGCGCGCACACCGCGTCGATGGCGGCGGCGATGGCTTCCACCCGCGCCGCGTTGAGCGAAAGCCGGTCGAGGAAGGCGCCGGTCATGCCGGAGACGTGCGCCTCAGTGATATCCTCGGCATTGGCGGCCAGAATGCGGGATATCTGCCCCCGAACAGCGCCGGCCATGAGCTCCAGGGCGCGGTCTTTTTGAGCCGTCGGGGCGAGCGCCAGCGTGCGCGCGGCCGCCCTGGCCTGGCGGGCGATCTCGCCCAGGCCGGCGGCGATATCCCCTGTCCCTTCAATGCTTTTCAGCGGTGCGCTCATCCGGAAAGACCCGTCAAACCCCGATCCGGCTGGTTCCTATCACGTCGGGGGGACGGGGGCGAGGTAGCGGCCGTGGCAGAGGGAGTTGGGGATAGCGTGGATAACCCGCCATCACCCGGAACGGGTCAATTGACTTACACATTGTGCTGGCAGGGTGCCGCATCGCAGGAGGATGTCATGGCGTCTCGTTCAAACCGTCTCCCCAGCCGTTTTCCGGTCGGCACCAAGTTCGTGATCGAAGGCCGGCGCGGCGGCGAAGGCCAATCTGCTGACGAAGTGCAAGTGTTTAGCCGGTATTTGGAATTTCCCGATGGCACGTTTTTCCCGCTGCCCACCCATCCGGTGCAGCGCAAGTCGGGCGCCACCCGCCGGTCGCGCAAAGCGAAATCCCGCCGGCACTGACTGGGCCTTTGGCCGAGCGCAGAGGGGCGGGGATAAGCGCGGGTGCCAAGTCGGCCATTGACCTAGTCGGCCACCGCGGCTGGTCCGCAGTTCCCCGAATATATTCTTGTTCTGGCGACGTCCCGCAAGGTCGTCCGCAGTTAGCGACAGAATGTCCGCTGGTCGGGCCAGAGCAACTTCTTCGTCGGACTATTCCCCGCCCAGAACAAGATCGTCGCGGTGGATCATCTCGGTCCGCCCGCCGAAGCCCAGGATGGAGAGGATATCCGCCGAGGAGCGGCCCTTGATCTTGTCGGCGTCCTCGGCGTCATAGGCGATCAGCCCGCGGCCGATCTCGTGCCCGTCCGGGCCGCGCACCACCACGGCGTCGCCGCGCCCGAACGCGCCCTCGATCTTCACCACACCCGCCGGCAATAAACTTTTGCCGCTACGCAGCGCCTTCACCGCGCCGGCGTCGATCACCAGCGCGCCGCGCGGCTCCAGCGAACCCGCGATCCACTTCTTGCGCGCGGTCACCGGATTGGCTGGCGTCAAAAACCAAGTGCAGGCAGCGCCGTCCGCGATTGCCTGCAACGGATGCGCCACGTGGCCCGAGGCGATGATCATGTGTGTGCCGGCACTGGTGGCGATCTTGGCCGCCTCGATCTTGGTCAGCATGCCACCGCGCGCGTACGCGGAGGCAGAGACGCCCGCCATCGCCTCGATCTCCGGCGTGATGCGCGCGACCAGCGGCACGAGCGTGGCACCGCCTTGCTCGGGCGGCTTGTCGTACAGCCCGTCCACGTCCGAGAGCAGCACCAGCAGATCGGCGCTCATCATGGTGGCGACGCGCGCGGCCAGCCGGTCGTTGTCGCCGTAGCGGATCTCGCTCGTCGCCACCGTGTCGTTCTCGTTGATCACCGGCACGCTGCGCCATTCCAGCAGCTTAGCGATGGTGGAGCGCGCATTGAGATAGCGGCGGCGCTCTTCCGTGTCGCCGAGCGTGACCAGCACCTGGCCGGCGGTGAGCGCGTGCGCGCTCAAATGTTCCGCCCACGCGCGCGCCAGCGCGATCTGCCCGACGGCGGCGGCGGCCTGGCTGTCCTCGAGCTTGAGGGCGCCTGCGGGGAGTTTGAGCACGGCGCGGCCGAGCGCGATGGCGCCCGACGACACCACGATGATGTCGCGCTTGTCTTTATGGAGGGCGGCGATGTCGGAGGCGAGTGAGGCCAGCCAGTCGCGCTTGAGGCTGCCTGCGGCGGCGTCCACTAGCAGCGACGAGCCGACTTTGACGACGATGCGGCGGAAGAAGGAGAGGGAGGGGAGTTTTAACATGACCTGGCAGCGGCGAAGTTAATCGTGGGCGCTGTCTAGCACGGGTTCACAGACCCGTCATGGGCGGGCATGACCAGGCCATTCGCATTTGTACGGAACCGGGAGCATGATTTTCGTGTTAGCATTGGCCATGCTTCCCCAGCTGTCGGACAGTACGAAAAAATTCATCGCCGTTTCCGCGGTTCTGGCCGTCGCGGTCTGCAATGTCGTGTTTGGAATGGACTGGGTGGCCGAGCGGCCGGCCGTGCGGCCGCTCGCGGCGATCACCGGTGTCACCGAACCGCCGATGCTGGCGAGCCGGCCATTGAAAGGCGACACCGCCGCACCGGCTAGGGGCGCGCCGCGCCCGAACGCCGCCGCTCAAACGAATGCGTCGGCCGCACCGAAGATCGGCACGTCGCAACCCGACGCCGAGATCAAAATACGGAATGAGCCGGCCGCACCGGCGACGGCCGAGGCGCTACCGAAATGCGACATTGCCGCTTGCGCGGCCGCCTATCGCACGTTCACGGCGTCGGACTGCACCTATATGCCGAGCGCCGGCGTGCGGCGCCTGTGCACCAAGGGCACGCCGCCTCAGTAGATCACCACTGACCTGATCGACTTGCCCGCGTGCATGAGGTCGAAGGCGTCGTTGATCTTGGCGTGCGGCATGGTGTGGGTGATCAGGTCGTCGATATTGATCTTGCCCTCCATGTACCAGTCCACGATCTTGGGCACGTCGGTGCGTCCGCGCGCGCCGCCAAACGCGGTGCCGCGCCAGACCCTGCCGGTGACCAGTTGGAACGGCCGCGTAGCGATCTCCTGGCCTGAGCCGGCGACGCCGATGATGATGCTCTCGCCCCAGCCACGGTGGCAGCATTCCAAGGCTTGCCGCATCACATTCACATTGCCGATGCATTCGAACGAGAAGTCGGCGCCGCCTTGGGTGAGATCGACCACCGCCTGCACGACTTTGTCGCGGCCGACTTCGTCGGTGTTGATGTAATGTGTCATGCCGAATTTCTCGGCGATGGCACGCTTTGACTGATTGGTGTCGATGCCGATGATCTTGTCGGCGCCGACCATGCGGGCGCCCTGGATCACGTTGAGCCCGATGCCGCCGAGCCCGAACACGGCCACATTGGCGCCCGGCCAGACTTTCGCGGTGTTGATGACGGCGCCGATGCCGGTGGTGACACCGCAGCCGATGTAACAGATCTTGTCGAAGGGCGCGTCCTCGCGCACTTTTGCCAAAGCGATTTCTGGCAGCACGGTGAAATTGGCGAAGGTCGAGCAGCCCATATAGTGGAACACCGCATCGCCGTCGCAGCGGAAGCGGCTGGTTCCGTCCGGCATCACGCCTTTGCCTTGCGTGGCGCGGATGGCGGTGCAGAGATTAGAGCGGCGCGACAGACAGGTTTTGCATTGCCGGCATTCCGGCGTGTAGAGTGGGATGACATGGTCGCCGGCTTTCAGCGTAGTGACGCCGGCGCCGATTTCGCGCACCACGCCGGCGCCTTCGTGGCCGAGGATGGCCGGGAAAATGCCTTCCGGGTCGGCGCCCGATAGTGTGTAGGCGTCGGTGTGGCAGACGCCGGTCGCCATGATCTCGACCAGCACCTCGCCCGCTTTCGGGCCTTCGATGTCGATGGTCTCGATGCTAAGCGGCTCGCCGGCTTTCCAGGCCACCGCGGCGCGGGTTTGCATGGGCACTTCCTCCCGACATGTTTGAATTTTCCTACCAGTGCGCTCCCACAATGTCATTCGGGAGCGCGAGCAAAGCGAGCGATCGGAATCCATACTCCGCAGTGCTGGGGTTATGGATTCCGGGTTCGCGACCTTCGGCCGCGCCCCGGAATGACAGAAATCAAGGCTGCCAGGCTGCTTCTTTTAATTTCGGTTCGTCGGCCGCGCCCTTGCGCGCCGCGTCGATCACCTTGAACAGCGCGCGCAATACGCCTTTCACGCCTTGGCCGGAGGCCGATGACAAAACCAACGGTGTCTTCTTGCATGCCTTTTTAAGTTTCGCGGTTTGCGCCTTGATCGCTTCCGGCGTCAGCGCGTCGGCTTTCGACAGCGCGACGATCTCCGGCTTTTCGGTGAGGCCTTGGCCGTAGGCTTTCAGTTCGGCGCGCACGGTTTTGTAGGCCGCGCCAGCGTCCTCCGTGGTGCCGTCGATGAGGTGCAGCAGCACGCGGCAGCGTTCGGTGTGGCCGAGGAATTTATCGCCCAGGCCGACGCCTTCATGCGCGCCCTCGATCAACCCCGGCAGATCGGCCATGACGAATTCGCGGTTATCGACTTCGAACACGCCAAGCTGCGGATGCAGCGTGGTGAACGGATAGTCGGCGATCTTCGGCTTGGCCGCGCTCACAGTGGCGAGGAAGGTCGACTTGCCGGCATTGGGCAGGCCGATGATGCCGGCGTCGGCGATCAGCTTCAGGCGCAGGCGGATGGTGCGCTCCTCGCCGGGCTGACCGGGATTGGCCTTGCGCGGCGCCTGATTGGTCGAACTCTTGAAATAGGCGTTGCCGAAACCGCCATTGCCGCCCTTCATGAGCGTTATGCGTTCGCCGGCGCGGGTGAGATCGGCGAGCAACGTCTCGCCGTCTTCTTCGTAGACCTGCGTGCCGACCGGGACCTTGAGCACGACGTCCTTGCCATTGGCACCGTGGCAGTCCTTGCCCATGCCGTTGCCGCCGCTCTGGGCCTTGAAGTGCTGCTGGTAGCGGTAATCGATCAGGGTGTTGAGGCCGTTGACCGACTCGATCACCACGTCGCCGCCCTTGCCGCCATCGCCGCCGCTCGGACCGCCGAATTCGATGAACTTCTCGCGCCGGAACGCGATGCAGCCGTTGCCGCCCGCGCCGGATTGCACATAGACCTTGGCTTCGTCGAGGAATTTCATGGTGTTAGCGTATATCGCGGTTTGTGGCGGGTTTGCAGGAATAAATCTGACCTAAGGCCGATCTAGTCCCCTGCAAGCAGGAAAACCAGGGAGACAGGCCATGACGACACACGATCACGGGGACGGCCCCAGCCGCCGCAAGGTGCTGGAATGCATGACATGGGCAGGCACCGGGGTGCTGTGGACCATCAGCGGCGGGGTGCCGTATTCGCTCGGCCTGGTCGATGAGGCGATGGCCGCCGATGCAAAGGGTCTTACTTTTCTGCAGATCAGCGACAGCCATATGGGCTTCGACAAGCCGGCCAATCCGAATGCCAAGGGCACGCTGGAAGAGGCGATCGCCCGCATCAAGGCGATTCCCACAAAGCCCGCCTTTATGATCCACACCGGCGACATCACGCATCTGTCGAAGGAGTCCGAATTCGACGACGCCGACAAGATCATCTCGCAAGCCAAGCTCGACGTGCATTACGTGCCGGGCGAGCACGACATCATCGATCCCGACATTAGGCTTTACAAAGAACGCTACGGCCGCGGCACCAAGGGCTCGGGCTATTACAGCTTCGACGCCAATGGGGTGCACTTCGTGGGCCTGGTCAACGTCGCCAATCTCAAGGGCGGCGGCATGGGTAGCCTCGGCGAAGAGCAGCTCAAATGGATCGAGGACGACCTGAAAGGCAAATCGGCCTCGACGCCGATCGTCGTGTTTGCGCATATCCCGTTGTGGGCAGTGTACCCGCAGTGGGGCTGGGGCACCGAGGACAGCGCGCAGGCGCTTGGGCTTTTGAAACGTTTCGGCTCGGTGACCGTGCTCAACGGGCACATCCACCAGGTGATGCAGAAGGTGGAAGGCAACGTCACCTTCCACACCGCGCGCTCGACCGCCTTCCCGCAGCCGGCACCCGGCAGCGCGCCGTCGCCCGGCCCAATGAAAGTGCCGGACGACAAATTGCGCAGCATGCTCGGCACCGTCAGCGTGACCTTCAAGCTGGGCGAGCAGCGGCTCGCCATCATCGACACCCCGCTACAGAGCTGAGCGTATAATGAACCTGACAGGGACGCTCGCGCGCGGCGCGATGGCCGGGCTTGTCTCCGCATTTATCGCGGCGGCGAGCCCGGCCCGGGCGGCGGACATCGCGGTGAAGATCGACAACTTCACTTTCAACCCGCAGCAGATCACGGTGAAGGCCGGCGACACCGTCATCTGGGTCAACCACGATGACATCCCGCACACCGTGACGTCGAAGACCATGGCGTTCCGATCGAAAGCGATGGACACCGACGACAAGTTCTCATTCACATTCGCGACAACGGGCAGCTACGCGTATTTTTGTGCCTTGCATCCGCACATGACCGGCACGATTGTGGTCGAGGCGAAGTAGCGGCCGGTGGGCGGCGCCGAACGATATGCACTGCCCGCGGGTAAAGCTCCCGTAACGATGGCCGGATATCCGATGATGGCGGGTGGCGTTGTTGACTTGAGCGAGGGCGGCAAGGCGGAGCGTTTCAAGGCGTTGGCGTTGCCGCACCTCGACGACGTCTACACGCTGGCGCGTTATCTGCTGCGCGGCGCCAGCGACGCCGACGACGCGGTGCAGGAATGTTATCTGCGCGCGTTCCGCCATTTCGACACGTTTCGCGGCGGGCCGATCAAGCCCTGGCTGTTCGCGATCCTGCGCAACGTCTGTCATGCCGCCTATGCCGGCAGCG
>DATISB010000064.1:0-23022 GCA_035469145.1 Pseudolabrys sp. | reverse complement strand
CATGCTCGACACGGGCCTGAAGGTTCGCACCATGGTGCTGCCCGACGTGTTTCTCGACCAGGACACGCCCGCCGCGATGTACGCCAAGGCCGGCCTCGACGCCCGCGGTATCGTCGCCAAGGTGTTCGAGGCGCTCGGCAGAGACGTTCGCGCCGAAACGCTCAGGCTCGGCATCGCATGACCGATCATATCCGGCGGAGAAACCGATGATCCAGAAATTGCCCTTGCGGATTGTCCTGGCGCAGCCCCGCGGCTTTTGCGCGGGGGTGGTGCGGGCGATCGAGATTGTCGAGCGCGCGCTGCAGAAGTACGGTGCTCCGGTCTATGTGCGCCACGAAATCGTACACAACAAGCACGTGGTCGACAGCCTCAAGGCCAAGGGTGCCCGCTTCGTTGAGACGGTCTCTGAGATACCGGAAAACGCTGTGACCATCTTTAGCGCGCACGGCGTCGCGCGCAGCGTCGAGGAGGAGGCGGCGGGACGCGGACTCCCCGTGCTCAACGCTACCTGTCCGCTGGTCACCAAGGTGCACAACCAAGGCAAGCGCTACGTCGCACAGGGGCGCATCCTCATTCTGATCGGCCACGCCGGCCACCCTGAGGTCGAAGGCACGGTAGGACAAATTTCCGGTCCCGTTGTGCTGGTGCAGACGGAAGAAGATGTCGAGAGCCTCGACATCCCAACCGATGCCCCGGTCGCCTACATAACCCAGACCACGCTGAGTGTGGACGACACCAGGGGAATCATTGCAAAGCTCGAGCAGCGCTTCAGCGATATCGTAGGTCCCGAAATGAGGGATATCTGTTACGCTACGCAGAATCGCCAGGCGGCCGTGCGCGAGCTGAGCAGGCAGGTCGACGTCATTCTGGTGGTCGGTGCGAAAAACAGCTCGAATTCCAATCGCCTGCGCGAGATTGGGTTAGAGACGGGCATCCCGAGCTATCTTATTGCCGACAGCAGCGAACTGCAGCCGGAATGGGTGCAGGACGCGCGGACCATAGGTCTCACCGCGGGTGCCTCGGCGCCGGAGGTACTGGTCGAGGGCGTCATCGACGCGCTGGCCCGCCTTGGTCCGGTCGAAGTTTCCGTCTTAGATGGCCGAAAGGAGACGATCGAGTTCCGGCTACCTACGGAATTGGCGTCCGTCTAACAGGCACCATGCCTTTCGGAATGTCGCGCGGCGCGCGACAATTCAAACGAGAACCAAACGAATAAGAGAACGACGCATTATGACAGTTCCCTATTTCAAGGAAATTTGCATCGCGGCCTACCTCTTCAAGCAGAGGATCATGGGCCGCAAACGCTATCCGCTCGTTTTGATGCTGGAGCCGTTGTTCCGCTGCAATCTCGCCTGCATCGGCTGCGGCAAGATCGATTATCCGGACCCGATCCTCAACCAGCGTTTGTCGGTCAAGGAGTGCCTCGACGCGGTCGACGAATGCGGCGCGCCGATGGTAGCGATTCCCGGCGGCGAGCCGCTCATCCATCGCGAGATCGGCGAAATCGTCAAAGGCATCGTTGCGCGTAAGAAGTTCGTCTCGCTTTGCACCAACGCGCTGTTGCTCGAGAAGAAGCTGCATTTATTCGAGCCGTCACCGTATTTATTCTTTTCCGTCCATCTTGATGGACTCAAAGAACACCACGACAAGTCGGTTTCGCAGAAAGGCGTGTTCGACATCGCGGTGCGAGCCATCAAGGCCGCGAAGGCCAAGGGTTTCACTGTCAATGTCAACGCAACGATCTTCGATGGGCACGCCGCCGAAGACATCGCTGCATTTCTCGATCAGGCGAAGGAACTCGGTGTCGGCGTCTCGATCTCGCCCGGCTATGCCTATGAACGCGCGCCCGACCAGGATCACTTCCTCAATCGCCGCAAAACCAAGGAACTGTTCCGTCGGGTGTTCGCTTTAGGCAAGGGGAAGAAGTGGGACCTGATGCATTCGGGTCTGTTCCTGGATTTCCTCGCCGGCAATCGGGAATACCACTGCACTCCGTGGGGGATGCCGACCCGCAACCTGTTTGGATGGCAGAAACCCTGCTATCTGCTCGGCGAAGGCTACGCTAAGACCTACAAGGAACTGATGGAGACCACCGACTGGGACTCCTATGGGACCGGACGGTATGAGAAATGCGCCAACTGCATGGCCCATTGCGGCTACGAGCCGACCGCGGCGCATGCCTCCCTGAGTAATCCGTTGAGTGCCCTGTGGACCGCCTTGCGTGGCGTGCGCACGGCGGGACCTATGGCGCCGGAAATCTCACTCAAACAGCAACGGCCGGCGCAGTTCGTCTTTTCCCGTCACGTCGACAAAATGCTGAGCGACATTCATGCGGCCAAGTCCGAGGCCGGGGTCGATCCTTCAGGAGCTAAGCCCGCCCAGCCGAAGATAACGGCCGCAGCGGGATAGGCCCGATCTATTCGCGTTCGGTCCTCGGCCTCGTGGCTTCGATTGAACGGTGCGGTGCCGCCACTGTTTCTAAAAAGTGCGATCGGGCGATCGGATGACCCCCACTCAATGCTCACATCTATCATTGTTCGCATCATCGACGTCTGTACACGAAACGCTTGGCGCGTAATCGCAGCCGGTTTGGTGCTGGCATTGGCTTCGGGGGTCTATGTTGCACGCCATTTTGCCATCAACTCGGACATCAGCACGCTGCTCTCGTCCGATCTGAGCTGGCGCAAACGCGAACTCTCCTTCGAGCAGGCGTTCCGACGCTTCGAGAGGATCATCGTCGTAGTCCAGGCACCGACGCCAGAGCTGACGGGCGAGGCGACAGCCGCGCTGACGCAGACGCTGGCGAAGAACAAGGATCGGTTCCGCGAGGTTACGCAATCCGGGGGCGAGTTTTTCGCCAGCAATGGGCTTCTGTTCCAGTCGCCGGAGGATCTCGGCCGCAGCCTCGCGCCGCTGGTCCAGGCGGAACCGCTTATCCACGATCTCGCGACCGATCCGAGCTTGCGCGGGCTTGTCAGCGGGCTCGAGGACGGGCTGCTCGGGATACAGTCCCATCACATCAAGCTCGATGACTTCACGCACGTCTTCAACACGGCTTCCGACACCCTGGAGAAGGTGATTGCGGGGCAGCCGGCGAGCTTCTCGTGGCGCGTTCTCGCCCAGGGCCACCCGGCGCAGCCAAGCGAGCTGCGCGGCTTCATTGAGGTGCGCCCGGTGCTCGACTACAGCGCGATCGAGGCCGGCCACGCCGCCGCAGAGGCCATCCGCCTGGCAGCGGCCGAGATCGCGCCGAAATTTCAGGCAAACGTGCGGCTCACCGGGCCGGTGGCGATGGCGGACGAGGAATTCGCCACCATCAAGGAAGGCGCTGTGCGCAACGGTCTCATCACCGTCGTCATCGTGCTCGTCATCCTATGGCTCGCGCTACGCTCGACGCGGCTCATCGTTGCCGTGTTTATCAATTTGTTCATCGGGCTCGCTTTGACCGCGGGGCTTGGCTTGTTGATGGTCGGCACGCTCAACCTGATCTCGGTCTACTTTGCCGTGCTGTTCGTCGGCATCGGCGTCGATTTCGGGATCCAGTACAGCGTGCGCTACCGTGCGGAGCGCCATGAACTCGATGATCTCAAGGGTGCGGTGCTGCAGGCCGGCAAGTATGTCGGCGCGCCGTTGACGCTAGCCGCGGGCGCGACGGCCGCCGGCTTCCTGTCGTTCCTGCCCACCGATTACCGCGGCGTGTCAGAATTGGGCCTTATCGCCGGTTTTGGCATGCTGATCGCTTTTGCGACCAGCATCACCATCTTGCCGGCGCTGATCCGCCTGCTCAACCCGCCGGGCGAGCCGGACCAACTCGGGTTTTCTTCGCTGGCGCCGGTCGACAGATTTCTTGAGCGGCAGCGTGTTCCGATCATCGCCGGCACCGCCATTGTGGTGATCGCGGGCCTGCCGCTGCTCTATTGGCTCCATTTCGACTTCAACCCGATCAATTTGCGCGACCCAAATTCGGAATCAATCGCGACCTATCTCGATCTCAGCCGCGACCCCGCCACCAATACGAATGCTATCGAGGTCCTGGCACCCTCGCTCAGCGACGCCGGCGTCATTGCGGGCCGTCTGTCGAAGCTGCCGGAAGTTTCGCGAGTCATGACGCTCGCAAGCTTTATCCCGGATCTCCAGCAGGAGAAACTGCAGCTCATTCACGACGCGGCAAAGAAGCTCGCGGAGGCCTTCGACCCGAAGAACGCGATGACACCACCGACGGATGCGGAAAATGTTGAAGCGCTAAAGGAGGGTGCAGACCGGCTGATCGAAGCCGCCGGTGATCAAAATGGCTCTGGCGCCAGCGCGGCCAAGCGGCTAGCCACGGCGCTCACGTCGGTCGCCGGCGCGAACCAGGAGTTGCGCGCAAAGGCTGAGGACGCGTTCATCCAACCGTTGAAGACAGCGTTGGGCGGCCTGCAGGCTTCGCTTCAGGCCCAGCCGGTGACGCAAAAATCATTGCCGCCTGGTCTCGTACGCGACTGGACAACACCGGACGGCCGCACGCGCGTCGAGGTCGCGCCCCAGGGTAATCCCAGCGACAACGCGGCGATGCGCCAGTTTGCACGCGCCGTGCTTGCGGTCGAGCCGAACGCCATTGAAGGGCCGATCTCAATCCTGGAAGCAGGGCATACGATCGTGCGCGCCTTCATCGAGGCCGGCCTCTGGGCGCTGCTGTCGATTGCGATCCTGTTGTGGCTGGTGCTTCGGCGCATCGGCGATGTCCTGCTGACGCTCGTTCCGCTCATTTTGGCGGGCGTTGTGACGTTGGAAGTCTGCGTCGTGATCGGGCTTCCGCTCAATTTCGCCAATATCATCGCGCTGCCGTTGCTGCTCGGCGTCGGCGTTGCCTTCAAGATCTATTATATCATGGCATGGCGCGAGGGACAGACGAACCTCTTGCAGACGAGCCTCACCCGCGCCGTATTCTTCAGCGCACTCACCACCGCCACGGCGTTCGGCAGCCTGTGGTTTTCCAGCCACCCCGGAACTGCCAGCATGGGTAAATTGTTAGCCTTATCGCTGATGTCTACGCTCGCGGCGGCCGTATTGTTCCAGCCGGTTCTCATGGGCAAGCCGCGCAACGATATGTTAGGGAATGGCGAGTCAAGCAACGGTGTGCTAATCAACGATAAGCCGAGAAAAAGGAAGCAACGCAATAGCAAGCGACGCAATAGCAAGCCACGCAAAGTAGCGTCGAATGCCGAGTCTTGATATGGGAAGTCTCGCCACCGTGCTCGCGCACGGGTGGCAATGAACGCAAGGAGAGCTGATGATGATCCGCATACTCGTGCTATTGGCCGTCATGGTCGCCGCTTCCTCAACCGCAATCGCGTCGGGCAGCCCTCAAGAGCAGGCCGCGTGCCGCCCGGACGTTCGCCGGTTTTGCCATGCCCTCAAGCCGGACGCGGGCGACGGGAGTTTTCTCGCGTGTCTGCAGGAGCACCGCAAGCAACTTCACCGCGCTTGCCGCGAGGTGCTCGAAAGCCACGGTCAGTGAAGTTTGCAATGCTCGGTGTTCGCGATATGCGTCTTGACAAGCCAACAAATGCTGACGCGCGGAACTCGTGCGCTCGCGACGTAAACTAAAGAAAAAGCTAGACTTGTCCGTTTGATTTCGTGAAAAGAACACATTGCCGAACAATATACAGAGCGTGCTTCTACTCCGGTAACTCGGGTGCTGCATGATGAGGCTGAAGTTTTTGACGGTCATCGTGGCCGGTCTTATGGCCGCGTTAGCATATGCCGGTCCGCTGCGCGCGGACGAACCCTCCGCGGCCGGCATGTGGGCGCAGATCGACGAGCACGGCCGAGTCGGCGGGTGGTTTCTGATATTTGAGCATGATGATGTTTACGAAGGCGCCATCGCCAAAATGTTCATCAAGCCCGGTGAAGACCCGAATCCGATCTGCACCCGCTGCAAGGGCGACCAGAAGAATGCGCCGTCGCTTGGACTGACCATCATCAAGGGTATGCAGCGCAAGGGTCTCGTCTACCAGAACGGCAACATCCTCGATCCGCGCGACGGCCAAGTCTATCAGGCCAAAATGACGCTGAGTCCGGATGGCCAGCAGCTCACTTTGCGCGGCTATCTCGGCATTGAACTATTCGGCCAGAACCAGGTGTGGAAGCGACTTCCCGACGACGTGCTGCCAGCGGACGAGATGCCGGCAAACCTGGTGCCGTATTGGAACACTCTGCCGAAACCGTCCGACGGAATGATGACGAAGGGCAGGGTGCCTTCGCCAAGCGGGAGCGCAACGACGTCGCGGCCAGGCCGGTGACGGAACTCCGTGTGTTCGGCAGCGTCACATGCCAAATTTGACGTAGCGGCCTCGCATCAGGTTCCGGTAGCGCGCCAGCGCCCAGAGCGGAAAGAATTTGGCATAGCCGTGGTAGCGTAAATAGAACACGCGGGGAAAGCCGGTCGCGGTGTAGCGCTCCTCAGCCCATAGCCCATCGGATCCTTGCGTGCGCATGAGAAAGTCGACCCCGCGCTTGACCGCCGGGGAATCGGTCGCGCCCGCCGTCATCAAGCCGATCAGTGCCCAGGCAGTCTGCGAGGCGGTGCTCGGAGCGCTCTCGTAGCCGTGGTAGTCGAGCTTGTAGCTGTTGCCGTCCTCGCCCCAGCCACCGTCGGCATTCTGGATGGAAACAAGCCAGTCGACCGCCTTGCGCATGACCGGGGAAGCGGGATCGAGTCCGGCGGCATTGAGGCAGCACAGCACCGACCATGTACCATAGATGTAATTCATGCCCCAGCGGCCGTACCAGCTGCCGTCTGCGAGCTGGGTGCGGCGGAGATAGTCGAGTGCGCTGCGCAAAGTCGGGCTCGTTTCCGCCCGTTTGTCGAACTGCGCCAGCATCGACACGCAGCGCGCGGTGACATCCTCTGTCGGCGGGTCGAGCAGGGCGCCATGGTCGGCGAAGGGGATGTTGTTCAGGTAGTAGAACTCGTTGTCGGCATCGAATGCGCCCCAGGCGCCGTTCTCGCTCTGCATGCCGATGATCCACTCGCGTGCGCGTTCGAGCGCGGCGCGAAAATCCTGATCACCCGACTCTTTCTGGACGCGATCCATGGCCATGGCGACGACGGCAGTATCATCGACGTCGGGATAATGCGCATTGGCATATTGGAACGCCCAGCCGCCGGGACGCAGGTTGGGTCGCCGCGCAATCCAGTCGCCGCGTACATCGAGAATCTGCTTCGGCACCAGCCAGTCGAGGCCCTTCTTGACCTGTGCGACCACGCGCTCGCCGCCGGCTTCGAGCAGAGCGTGGCAGACGAGGCCAGTGTCCCAGATCGGCGACACGCAAGGTTGGCAATAGGCTTCGTGTTCGTGCACGACAAGGAGTTTCTCTACCGACTTGCGCGCAATCGCGCGTTGCGGATGGCTTACCGAATAATCGAGCACGTCGAACATCATCACGCTGTTCGCCATCGCCGGAAAAATCGCGCCTAAACCGTCCTCGCCGTTGAGGCGCTCGCCGACCCACGCGGCGGCGCGATCGATCGCGCGCTTACGCGAGGGCAGCCGCGACAACAGCAACGGCTCGATCACGCGTAACACATGGTCGACACCGCGGAAGAACCAGAACCACGACGCTTTCTGCTGCGGCGCCTTCGGCGTTGGGCCGAGGCTCGCCGGCGATTCAAGGAACAACTCGTCGATACGCACGCCCTTCGCGTTGCGTGCAATCGGCCGCTTTGCCATCAGCACCAGGAGTGGTACGATGACTGTGCGGCTCCAGTACGAGATCTTGTCGAGATGGAACGGAAACCATTTCGGTAGCAGCATGATCTCGACCGGCATCACCGGAACAGCGCGCCACGGAATGAATCCGAACAAGGCGAGCATGATGCGCGTGAACACATTCGCGCGTTCTGCTCCGCCGCGTGCGCGCACCGCCGCGCGCGCGCGTGTCATGTGCTCGGCTTGTGGATCGTCGCCGATCATCTTGAGCGCGAAATAGGCCTTCACGGTCGCGCTGACGTCGAAACTGCCCTCGTGAAACAGCGGCCAGCCGCCATGCGCGCCCTGGATGCGGCGCAGATAGACGGCGATCTTCGCTTCGAGCGCGGCATCGATCGGTTCGCCGAGATAGTGCCGAAGCAGCACATACTCAGCCGGGATAGTGGCGTCGGCCTCGAGCTCGAAGACCCAATGACCGTCGGGACGCTGGCCCGCGAGCAAAGCATCGGTCGCCGCGACGATGGCGCGGTCGAGCGTGGACGGCGCCGTAGTCGACATGATGTCGGTCAGATTATTTGAGGTGTCAGACATTGTTCCTGTCGTTAGCTCGTTTCACCGATCAAACCGGCCGCCCGGTTGCCCGAGCGTATCGCGCCCTCGATCGTCGCCGGCAGGCCGGTCGCCGTCCAATCGCCGGCGAGAATGAGATTGTTCCAACGCGTCTGTGGGCCCGGGCGTTTCGCGTCCTCGCGTGGCAAAGCGGCGAAGGTCGCCCGCCGTTCCCGCACGATTTGCCACGGGGGCAGGGGGCCTGCAATGCCCGCGATCTCAGCGACCTCCCGCCAGATCCGGGCAGCCAGTTCCTCGCGCGGGGTATCAAGCAGCCGATCGGCCCTGCTGATGGTGACGGACAAGCGGTCGTGAAAGGCGAACAGCCACTCGGCCGTGCCGTTAATGATGCCGGTAATTGGGGCGAGCCCGGCGGGCGGCTCAAGGCGGAAATGGGCGTTGACGATGGCGCGAAACTCGGTTGGCGTTGTCAGGCTGGGAACGAGCGCTGCCGCCACCACCGGCGGCACCGCCAAAATGACGGCATCGCCCGGGTACAGCGGTACTGAGACCTCGCCGAAATCGAGCCCGGCCACGCGGTCCGCCTCGACAGCGATTGTGCGCAATCGCTGGCCAAAGACGAGCGTGCCCCCGTTCGCTTCGATGAACCGTAGCGCCGGCTCGACGAAGGCCGCCGACAGTCCGTCGCGCGCGAACAGCGGACGGTAGCTGCGCCCGCCCGCGACAAGCGTTTCGCGGATTACCGCCGCAGCGAGACCGGCGGAGCTTTCCGGCGGCTCGGTGTTGAGCGCGGCCAAGAGCAGAGGTCCGATCAGCCGGTCATACAGCGGCCCTTTGCAATCGAGCACGTCGCTGATAGTCGCGCCTGGCGCAGCGCGCAGCAGGCGCAGAATGGACAAATAATCGCGCGCACGCGTTCCCGGCACGCGGCTATTGCGGTCGAATATCCACCACGGCATGCGGCCGTTATTGGCGCGCAGGGTCCAGCGCTCATGGGTTGCGAGATCGATAAAGGGAAAACTTGCGGTCGAAGGCCCGATCAGACGATCGCGGGCGCCGATCGTATCGAGGTAGCCGAGCGCCGCCCGGTTACCGGACAGCAGGAGATGGTTGCCGTTATCGATCGTTATCCCGAGGACGGGGTCAAGATATGAGCGGCAGCGCCCGCCCGCCTGGTTAGTCGCCTCGTATAGGGTCACGCGCATGCCATGCTCGACCAGCCGCACGGCGGTGGCGAGACCGGCGAGCCCAGCGCCGATGATGTGGACCGAGCGTGGCATTACAAGATCGCGCAACGCAGGAGTATCCAGAGGAATTGCCAGCGCCGCAGCCGCACCGGCCTGCGCGGCGCTTGCCAGCCGCGCGCCATCATCTGGTCGAACATCATGCGATAGGCCGTCGCCATGATGCGCGGCGTCCGCACAGTGCGGCGCGAGCTGCGCGCCATGATCGCCTCGGCTTCGGCGAAGTGACGTTCTGCGCGCGCGGCGACCACTGCGCAGGCTTGGCCGATCGCCGGACTGGCCAGCACCGTCACGGGGTCATCGGTTGCAATGCCGGCGTCCGCCAGCGCTTCCCGTGGCAGATAGAGGCGGCCGATGGTGGCATCCTCGTCGAGGTCGCGCAGGATGTTTGTGATCTGCAGAGCGCGCCCAAGATGATGCGCGAGCGCGAGCCCCGCCTGCTTCTCCATTCCGAACACGCGAACGCTCAGCCGGCCCACCGCACTGGCGACGCGGTCGCAATAGAGGTCGAACATCGCGAGATCGGGCGCGCGGATGTCGGCAACGACGTCCATCTCCATGCCGTCAATGACGGCGAGGAAATCCTCGCGTTGTAGGTCAAAGGTACGCACGGCCCGTGCTAGTCCGCTCAGCTGCGGCGATGGCGTGCCGGTATAGAGTGCATCGATGTCGGCGCGCCAGCGCCGCAATTGATCGAGGCGCGCATCGCGCGGGCCGGCTTCGTCGGCGATGTCATCGACCTTGCGGCAGAACGAGTAGATCTCGAACATCGCCTCGCGCTGCGCCTGCGGCATGATGCGCATGGCCAAATAGAACGAGCTGCCGCTGGCGCGCTGGCCGGCTTCCGCTGCGGGTTCGTCGGTCACGGCACTCACGGTTGCGCCGCCGAGGTTGGACGGGGAAACCCGGCACGGCGCGTAACGCCCTTGAGCACGGCGACGAGGCTGATGCCGGCGACGCCGAGCTTGCCGAGATGCACGCGTTCGCTCAAGGGATCGCGCCGGGTGAGAATGCGCGTGAGATGCTGCGCCAGCGTCTGGATGACCGAGATCTCGAGCGCCAGCCGCCAGTCCTCAACCAGATTTGGCAGCGCGTCGCCCTCTTGCAGCAGGACCCCGGTACGCTCCGCCAGCCCTGCGAGACACCGTCGCAACTCCGGCGATGCCTTAGCCTCACCGAGCGCTTCAACGCCAAGGCCGTAAGCGGCGAGGGCGTCGAGCGGGATGTAGACACGGTCCAGGTTGCGGTAGTCCGCCGCGCAGTCCTGCAGGTGGTTGATAATCTGCAGCGCCGCGCAAATGGCGTCGGAGCCGGGCCAAGTGCCACGGCTCTCGCCGTGCACGTCGAGCACGAAACGCCCGACCGGCATCGCGGAGTAGGCGCAGTACCCCATGAGGTCGTCCCAGTCGCGGTAGCGCAACTTGGTGGCATCGAGACGAAACGCTTTGAGCAGATCCTGCGCATGCCGTGGGGGCATGCCGCGCTCGGCCAATGCACGCCGCAGCGCTACCGCCTGCGCATTGCCGTCGCCAGTGCTCAGCAGATCCTGCTCCAGCCGGTCCAATATATTGAGCTTCTCCTGTGCCGAAAGCGTGGCGTGGTCAGCGATGTCGTCGGCGCAGCGCACGAATTCGTAAAAGGCGAGGATCAAGGTGCGGTGGCGCGGCTGAATAAGCCACGATGCTACCGGAAAATTTTCGTCGCGGTGGGTCTTGCCGGACCGAAATTCATTGGCATCCGTCATCATGCGCCGTTCACGTTCGACTGAATGCGGCCTTTCCATAGGCCGCCGCGTTTGCGGGCATATTGATATGCGGAGTCGAGGGTAAAGGCCATGTAGGCCAGTGCGATCGCCGGCAGAAAAGGTCCCCATAGCGGCGACAGCCGGTAAAACCGCAGCATCGGCTGGAATGCGATCGCCATGATTGCCCAAGCGAGCAGGCCGAGCATCTGCGCAAGACCGTGCCCGAACAGCGCCAGAACGACCGGGATCAGATAGACGAGCGCCAGGCCGGCGACCGTTGCTGCGAGGAGCAGCGGCGAATAGCGAAGCTGCGCATAGGCCGAGCGCGCGACCATGCGCCGGATGTCCTGTACCGTCGCATAGGCGCGGATGCTGCGCACGCGCTCCGCCAGGCTGAGCCGGATCGGCCCCTGCGCCTTGAGGTTACGCGCCAGTGCGCAGTCGTCGATCAACGCGCCGCGGATGGCCTCGATGCCGCCAGCCGCGCAGAATGCATCGCGGCGCACCAGCATGCAGCCGCCCGCCGCCGCCGCCGTGGTGCGGTCTTGGCGCTGCACCCAGGCGAAAGGGTAGAGCATCTGGAAAAAAAAGATGAAGGCCGGAATGAACGCGCGCTCGGCGAAGCTCTCGCAGCGCAGCCTGACCATCAGCGAATTGAGCACGAGCCCGTTCGCCTGAGCCTGTGCAACGAGGCGCGTGAGCGCATCGGGGCCGTAGACGATGTCGGCGTCGGTGAACAGCAGAAAAGTGGGCTCATTTAGAAGCGCGCGCGCGACACCTTGCTTCATCGCCCACAGTTTGCCCGTCCACCCCGTCGGCAGCACGGCACCGGGCAGGACGAGCAGCCGATCCGCGGCTGCCGCCGCAGCATGCCGCGCCACCTCAGCCGTGCCATCGCTGCTTTGATCATCCACAAGGATGACGGAGAACGTGCCGGGATAGTCCTGCAGCAACAGCGAGGCGATGGTCTGGCCGACACCTTCGGCCTCGTCACGCGCGGGGATGATTGCGGTGACCGCCGGCCATGTCGACGGCGCCGGGCCGCCGTCATCGCGTTCGGAAGCGAGCCAGAAGCCGCCGCGCCCCGCAATTAGATAGACCCATACTGAGAGCGCGGCTGCGGCTAAGAGGTTCACCACCATTTGGCTAAAATGTTCCTCGGATTAGTCGGCCCAGCGCTTCGGTTGCGAGTGACAGTGCGAGCCGCAAATTATAATGGCGAGTCCGGTGAGATTTTCCAAGGCCCGTGCGCTCTGCCTGTGCCTGTCGGAAATGAAACCCGGACATAGTGCTAAATCCGCGCTATTGAAGCGCTGATCTATCGGCGAGAGGGGCGGGAAATGGCAGGAGCAGTCGGCTTGATCGGGATTGGTTTGATGGGCACGGCGCTTGCGCGGCGCCTGCTTGATGCCGGTTATCGAGTGATCGGCTTCGACATCGCCCCAGCGCGGCGTGACGCGCTCGGCGCCATGGGCGGCGAGCCCGTCGAATCCGTAGCGGACGTAGCAGGGCGATGCCAGCGCACCCTGATTGCCGTCATGACGACGACGCAAGTTGAGCAGGTGGTCGATGGCAAGGGCGGGCTGATCGAGGCCGGCGACGCAAAACTTTCACCCATTGCCATGTGCACCGCGACCTGCGAACCCGACCGCATCGAAGCGCTCGCCGCCCGCGCGGCCGCGCGCGGGTTCGTCTTCCTCGACACGCCGGTTTCCGGCACCAGTCAGCAGGTCCTGCGCGGCGACGGCTATGGCCTGATCGCCGGCGACCCGGCCGCCGCCGACGCGGCCGACGATATCTTGGGCGTGATCTATCCGCGCCGCCAATTTATCGGGCCGGCCGGCAGCGCGACCAAGACCAAGCTCGCGATCAATCACATCCTCGGGCTCAACCGCGTGGCTCTGGCCGAGGGGCTGGTGTTCGCCGAGCGGCTCGGCCTCGATCTGCGCGCTTTTCTCGACGTCGCGCGCAAGTCGGCCGCTTATTCCCAGATCATGGACGTCAAGGGTGACAAGATGGTAACCGGCGACTTCTCGCCCGTGAGCAAGGTCAATCAGCACCACAAGGATTTCAACGTGATCCTCAACGAAGCGCGGCGGCGCGGCCAGCAGTTGCCCTTCGCCTCGCTGCTGGTCGAGGTGCTGGAAGCCTGCGAGCGCCACGGCGATGCCGAGCGCGACAACGCAATCACGATCGAGGAAATCCGCCGCCGCACTGTGGCGTAGGGCCGGCGCTTTCGTCAGCGGCCCTGATAGGCCGGCGTACGCACGATCAGGCCGTCGAGCGCTTCCGTCACCTTGATCTGGCATGATAGCCGCGAGGTCGGCTTCACCTCGAAAGCGGTGTCGAGCATTTCTTCCTCTTCCGCCGAGGGCGGGCCGACGACCGGAAACCACTTCTCGTCCACATGCACCAGGCAGGTCGCGCAGGTGCAGGAACCGCCGCATTCGGCGACGATGCTTGAGACTTCGTTGCGCAATGCCGTCTCCATCACGGTCGAGCCGATTTCGGCCTCGACGGTGTGCACGGTGCCGTCATGTTCGATGTAGGTGATCTTCGGCATGAAAAGTTACGCGACGCCGAGTTTCTTCTGCAGGCTGGTCGATGACGTGGTGTATTGGAACACCAGCTTCTTATCGGGATAAACGTAATGGTAGGCCTTCTGCGCCATCAACGCGCCCTCGTGGAAGCCCGACAGGATGAGCTTGAGCTTGCCCGGATAGGTGTTGATGTCGCCGATGGCGAACAACCCCGGCGTGCTGGTCTCGAACGCAGCCGTATCGACCGGGATCAATTCGTTCTCGAGCGCGAGGCCCCAATCCGCCACCGGGCCGAGCTTCATGGTCAGCCCGAAAAACGGCAGCATGGCATCGACCTCGACGCGTGCGATGGCGCCGTCATTGCCTTTGATGTTTGCCGCGACGAGCTGGCCGTCGCCGCCCTCCAACGCTGAGACCTGGCCGATCTTGAGGTCCATGCCGCCGGCCGCGACCAGTTCTCGCATCTTGCTGACGCTGGCTGGCGCGCCGCGGAAGTCGTCGCGCCGGTGCACCAGCGTGAGCCGTTTGGCGATCGGCTGCAGATTGAGCGTCCAGTCGAGTGCCGAATCGCCGCCGCCCACGATCAGCAGTCGCTTATCGCGGAAGGCGTCCATCTTGCGCACGGCATAGTGCACCGATTTGCCTTCATAGGGCTCGATGCCGGGGATCGGCGGGCGTTTCGGCTGGAACGAGCCGCCGCCGGCGCCGATCACCACCACCTTCGCCTCGAACACCTTGCCGCGATCGGTGCCGACGCGGAACAGCGGCTCCCCAATTTTCTCTAATGTCGTCACCATCTCATTGAGATGGAAGGTGGGATTGAATGGCTTGATCTGCTCCGTCAATGCGTCGGTCAGCCCGTGGCCGGTAATGTAGGGAATGCCCGGAATGTCGTAGATCGGCTTTTCGGGATAGAGCTCGGCGCATTGCCCGCCGACCTTGTCGAGGATGTCGACCAGGTGTGCCTTGATGTCAAGCAGCCCGAGCTCGAATACCGCGAACAGGCCGACCGGCCCCGCACCGATGATCAGAACATCGGTCTTGATCGTCTCGCTCATTCGTTTCGTCCCGGCCTCGGCCGGCTCCTCACTTCGAGTTTCCGATTGTTACGCGGACCTGCGCGAGATTCTGGTCGCGGAAACCGCGATGATGCGCAGTAGCTCCGCCAGATTCTGCTCGGGCGTCTTGCCGGTGGTGGCGAGCACGACTTCCGCCTTGGCGTAAAGCGGCTCGCGGCTCTTGAGAATGGATACCAGATCCTCCATGGCGCGGGCGTTGTTGGCCATCGGCCGCATGTCACCTTGCGCCATCACCCGTTTCATATGCTCTTCGGGCTCGGCGCGTACCCAGACCGTGAAGCACGAGGCCAGCAGCAATTCAAGCGTGCCCGGTTCGGTGACAATGCTGCCGCTGGTGGCGATCACGAAATGCTGATGCTGGCGCAGCACATCGTCGAGCGCCTCGCGCTCGGCGCGGCGGAAGGTTTCCTGGCCGAACATGTCGAAGATTTCGCTCAAATTGGCGCCGCTGCGCCGCTCGATCTCGCGGTCAAGCTCGATGAACGGCACGTCGAGGTGCTCCGCCAGCAGGCGGCCAAGGGTGGACTTGCCGCCGCCGCGCAGGCCGATCAGTGCAATGCGCCGTCGATCCTCGGACGGCGAGAAGAAATGTTCGTTCACGAGCTTGCGGGCTTCTACGAGCATGTCCGGCGGCAGCCGTTCGAGGAATTGCGTCAGCAACACCAGATCTAACGGCGGTTCGGCCCCGTCATGTACCAGCTGTGTCACCGGCAGGCCAATGGCGCGCGCGATCCGCCGCAGCAGCACAATCGAGCAATTGCCTTTGCCGACCTCAAGCTGGGCAAGGTAGCGTTCCGACACCTTGGCGTGCTGCGCGAGCGACTTGCGCGTCATGCCGCGCTGATTGCGCAGCGTGCGCACGCGCTCGCCCAGCCGGTGCAAATAGGCATCGGCGTTGTGGCTTGGGGCTGGCTTGGCAGGGGTCGCTTTCATTCCTTACCGGCTAACATGCATTATAATGCTAGGCAAGAGGCGGCGCGCCGGATTTGCGTGTAATTCTGCCGGTTGGGATAGTTCGGCTAAGAACCCTGATTTTATTGCGTATAATATATAGGCCAACAGTTGGCTGTGGAACCCATGGTTCTAATGCCACCATCGCTGTTGTAGAGACGCGGCGGACGTGTTATTGATGTGCAAAATAATGCATAAAGGGAGAAGGTCGCCGGACGGCTTCAATCCGGCGCCGGTCAGATCATGCAGACAATCGATTTCCGGACCGATCCCGCGCGCTACCGCCACTGGCGCATCGAGCGCGACGGCGATGTCGCCTATCTGATCATGGATGTCGATCCGGCCGGCGGGCTCTCCGATCAATACGAGCTCAAGCTCAATTCATACGATCTCGCCGTCGATATCGAGCTCAACGACGCCGTGCAGCGTCTGCGTTTCGAGCATCCGGAGGTGCGTTGCGTCGTCATCAAGTCGGGTAAGGACAATGTGTTCTGCGCCGGTGCCAATATCCGCATGCTCGGCAAATCGACGCATGGCCAGAAGGTGAATTTCTGCAAATTCACCAACGAGACGCGGCTGGCGATCGAGGACGCATCTGAGAATTCCAAGCAGGTCTATCTGTGCGCCATAAACGGCAACGCGGCCGGCGGCGGCTACGAATTGGCTCTTGCCGCCGACCACATCATGCTGGTGGACGACCGCCGCTCGGCGGTGGCGTTGCCGGAGACGCCGCTGCTGGCCGTGCTGCCGGGCACCGGCGGGCTCACCCGCGTCACCGACAAACGCAAAGTGCGGCGTGACCGCGCCGACGTGTTCTGTTCTATCGAAGAAGGCATCCGCGGCAGCAAAGCCGTCGAGTGGCGGCTGGTGGATGAGGTGGTGCCCAATTCGAAGTGGAAAGACACGGTGGCCGCGCGTGCACACGAAATCGCCGCGCGTTCGGATCGGCCGACAAACGCCAAGGGCATTACGTTGACGCCCCTCAACCGCAAGATCGAAGCTGACCGTGTGGCCTATTCGCACGTCGAAATCGAGATCGACCGCGCGCGCGGGCTGGCGGCCGTCACCATGCGCGGTCCCTCACAAAGCGTCCCGGCGTCGGTCGAAGCCGCGCATGCGCTCGGCGACAAATTCTGGCCGCTCACCGTGGCGCGAGAGCTGGAAGACGCCATCCTGCATCTGCGCGCCAACGAGCAGACCATCGGCGTCGTGCTATTGCGCACCTACGGCAATGCGCAAGGCGTGCTCGATCACGACGATTTTCTTGGCAAGGCCAAGGGCGACTGGCTGATACGCGAGATCCGCCATTACCTCAAGCGCGTGCTCAAGCGCCTGGACGTGACGCCGCGCAGCATGATCGCGCTGATCGAACCGGGTTCCTGCTTTGCCGGCACTCTGGCCGAACTCGCCTTTGCGGCCGATCGCTCGCTGATGTTGATCGGTACCCGTGAAGGCGATAATCGCAAAGCCGCCACGATCACGCTCGGGCAAGCCAATTTCGGCTTTTATCCGATGGGCAATGGGCTAACACGCCTCCAGACGCGGTTCCTCGGCGAGCCGCAGACACTCGACACGCTCAAGGGCAAGATCGGTGAAGCCATCGAAGGGGGAGAAGCTGCCGAGCTCGGTATCGTGACCGTAGCTTACGAAGATTTCGACTGGGACGATGAACTCCGCGTCATGCTGGAGGAGCGCACGAGCTTCTCGCCCGACGCCATGACCGGCATGGAAGCAAACTTGCGCTTCGCCGGCCCGGAGACCATGGAAACCAAGATTTTCGGACGGCTAACTGCCTGGCAGAACTGGATCTTCCAGCGGCCGAATGCGATCGGCGAGCAGGGTGCGCTGAAACTCTACGGCAGCGGCGTGTCGCCAACCTTCTCCAAGGAAAGGGTGTGACCATGAACATCGCTCAGGTCGATTACGACGGCTTGATTCCGAATAATGTCGGGCTAGGGCAGGATCTGCGCGTGAAGCACGCGCTGGAAAAATGGCACCCCGGCTACATCAATTGGTGGAACGACATGGGGCCGGAAGGCTTCCAGGAGTCGCTGGTCTATTTACGCACCGCGATCAGCGTCGATCCCAAGGGTTGGGCCAAGTTCGATTACGTGCGCATGCCTGAGTATCGCTGGGGCGTGCTGTTGGCCCCGCAGCACGAGGGCCGCAAGATTCCGTTCGGCATGCACAAGGGCGAGGACGCCTGGCAGGAAGTGCCGGGCGAATACCGCGCTATGCTACGCCGCTTAGTGGTGATCCAGGGCGACACCGAGCCGGCCTCGGTCGAGCAGCAGCGTTATCTCGGCAAGACCGCGCCCTCGCTCTACGACATGCGCAACCTGTTCCAGGTCAATGTGGAAGAGGGGCGCCACCTATGGGCTATGGTGTATCTGTTGCAGAAATATTTCGGCACCGACGGCCGCGAGGAGGCCGAAGCCCTTCTGCAGCGCCGCTCCGGCCACCCCGACACGCCGCGCATGCTCGGCGCCTTCAACGAGAAGACGCCGGACTGGCTGTCGTTCTTCATGTTCACGTATTTCACCGACCGCGACGGCAAGATGCAGCTCGAGGCGTTGGCGCAGTCCGGCTTCGATCCGCTCTCGCGCACCTGCCGCTTCATGCTGACCGAGGAAGCTCACCACATGTTCGTGGGCGAGACCGGCGTCACTCGTATCATCCAGCGCACCTGCGAAGCGATGAAGGAAGCCGGCATCAGCGATCCCAACGACATTGAAAAAGTGCGCAAGCTCGGCGTGATCGACCTGCCGACCATCCAGAAAAAGGCGAACATGCATTTCTCGCTGACGCTCGATCTGTTCGGCAACGAGATCTCGACCAATGCCGCCAACGCCTTCCATGCCGGACTGAAAGGTCGCTATCGCGAGGACCGGCTCAAGGACGACCATCAGCTCGAGAGCGACACCTATCCTGTGCTGCGCCTGATCGACGGCAAGATTCAGAACCAGGACGCGCCGGCGCTGTCCGCGCTCAACATGCGGCTGCGCGACGACTATGTGGTTGACTGTAATGTCGGCATCGGCCGCTGGAACAAGGTGATCGCCGAGCACGGCATTGCGTTCCAGATCAAGCTCCCGCATGTCGCCTTCCACCGCCACATCGGCGAGTTCGCCTCGATCAAGGCGGATGTGAACGGCAACCTGCTTAGCGAAGCGGAATGGGAGAAGCGTAAGGCTGAATTCCTCCCCTCCGACAGCGACCGTGAATTCATCGAAAGCCTGATGCAGCCGCAGTTCGAGCCTAACAAATTCGCAAGTTGGATCGCGCCACCGCGGGTCGGCATCGATAACAAGCCGGGCGATTTCGAGTATGTGAAGATCGCCGACGCTTAATCGGCGCGCGGCGCCTGCAAATCCTCGTCGCGTAACTTGAAGCGCTGGATCTTGCCGGTAGCGGTGTGCGGCAAGTCGGTGCGCACGTCGATCCAGCGCGGATATTTCCACGCCCCGGCCTGCTTCTTGACGTGGACTTTCAAGTTCTCCAGTAGACTGTCGTCGGCGACATAGCCGTTCTTGAGCACGATGAAGGCCTTCGGCTTCACCAGCCCGTCGGCGTCCTGCTTGCCGATGACTGCGGCTTCCAGCACCGCCTCGTGCGAAGTGAGTGCCGCCTCGACGTCGAACGGCGACACCCACATGCCGGAAACCTTGAACATGTCGTCGGTGCGGCCGCAGTAGTAGTAGTAGCCATCGGAGTCGCGGCGGTATTTGTCGCCGGTGTAAATCCAGTCGCCGACGAAAGTGCGCTGGCTTTTGGCGCGCTGGTTCCAGTAGCCTTCGGCGGCCGACGGCCCACGAATAATCAATTCGCCGATCTCGTCGGCGTCCAACTCGCGGCCCTTCTCGTCGACGATGCGCGCCTCGTAGCCGGGCACCGGCTTGCCGGTCGAGCCATAACAAATGTCACCGGGACGGTTGCTCAGGAAGGTCTGCAGCAGTTCGGTCGAGCCGATACCGTCGAGCACGTCGACGCCGACGACCTTGCGCCAGCGCTGGCCGATATGGGCGGGCAGCGCTTCGCCCGCCGATACGCAGAGGCGCAGCCGGTCGGAACCGGCGCCTTTGCAAATATCGGGGTGCGAAAGCAGCGCGGTGTAGAGCGAGGGTACACCGAAGAAGATGGTGGGGTGATGCTTGCGCATCATTTCGAACACCGATTCCGGCGACGGCCGCTCGGGCCACAACGCGGCGGTGGCGCCCACGGATTGTGGAAATGTCATGGCGTTGCCGAGCCCATAGGCGAAGAACAATTTCGCTGCCGAGTGAACGACGTCGCTCTCGCTGAGGCCGAGCACGCCCTGGCCGAACAGTTTGGCGGTTGCCATCAGGTTAGAATGGACGTGCTTGACGCCTTTAGGATCGCCGGTCGAACCGGAGGTGTACATCCAGAACGCCACTTCGTCGGACACCGTGTCGGCGGTGAACGGCACGCTATCGGCGGCGGCGATGACGTCCTCGAACAGATGTACGTCGCGGCCGGAAAAGGCCGGCTTGTCGTCGGCGATAGCGCCAACCAGGATCACGGTTCTTAGATGAGGAAGCCGCTCGAGCATCGGCCAGATCGTTTGCGCCAGCGGCGCGGCGGCGACCAGCGCGGTGGCGCGGCTGTCGGCGAGGATATAGGCGTATTGCGATACGTTGAGGAAGGTATTGAGTGGGATCGCGATGCGGCCGGCGCGCACCGTGCCCCAGAACGCCACCGGATAATCGACGGTGTCGTGCAGCAGCAGCGCGATGCGTTCCTCTTGCCGGATACCGTGCGCGCGAAGTGCGTTGGCGAAGCGGACCGAGCGCGCCTGCAGCTCGCCATAGCTGAGCGAGCGGTCGGGATCGATGAATGCGATCTTTTTACCCAGTCCGCGCGCTACGTTGGCGTCGACGAAATCGGAGACGGCATTGTAGGGTCGGCGCTCGGTGAATTCGTCGGACAAGCCCATCCCCTTCGCCCGTCAGTCTTCAAACAATCGCGTCAGCAATCGCCGCGCCAGCACGCCGGCCACACGCCGGCGGTAGTGCCCCGGCGTGAAGGTCGTCTTCATCGGCATGATCTGGTCGCGCACCAAGGCATCGAGGCCCTTATAGATGCGATCGTCGAGCTTGCCGCCGGTGAGTTCGGCGGTGCCTCCGAGCAGCACCGGGCGCGGATTGGTGCCGGTGAACGCCACGCGCAGATCGGCGAGTGTATCGCCAGCGCGTTTGAGCGCCACCGCCACGCCGGCCACCGGATATTCGATCGACTTGCGGATGCGGATTTTGTCGTAAGCCGAGCGCAGTCCGGACGTATTTTTCGCGCGCACCGCGGTGACGATCTCGCCCGGGCACAACGAGAGATAAAACTTGCCGTCGCCTTGCGTCTCGCTGACCGGCACATCCTGGCGCGCGAATCCGATATAGAGCTTGTTGAGCGGGATGGTACGCTTGCCAGCGGGCCCGGCGATGTCCACCTCGGCGCCAAGCGCGAGCAATGCGGGCGCGAGATCGCCTGAGAAGGTTGCGAAGCAGACGCTGCGGCTTTTCGGCGCCACATGGCAGACGGTGCCGGTGGTCTTCAGGCAATGATTATTGGCGCGCCGCCACCATTCGCTCTGATTGTAAAAAATGCAGCGGGTATCGAGGCAGAGATTGCCGCCGACCGTGCCCATGTTGCGGTGGGTGGGGCCAGCGATGTGGGAGGCCGCCTGGGCTAGAACCGGATAATGCTTAATGATCGCGGGATGCTCGGCGAGCGCGGTCAACCGCACCGAAGCGCCGATTTCGAGCAAATTCGCGTCGGCATGAATCATGGACAGCTCCGCCACGCCGTTCATGTCGATCAGCACCGGCGGCGCCACGATGCCGCGGCGGATGTTGACGACGAGATCGGTGCCGCCGCCGAGCGGCTGGCTCCCCGGATTGGCGGCGCGCGCGGCGAGCGCCTCGTCGAGCGTCGCCGGATTGAGCACACGGAAATCTGGAAGCGCGTCCATCAGCCGCCTCCGTTTTTCTTAGGCGCCTTTTTGAGCGCGCGCTTACGCTTCTCGATCGCCTCGAACACGCGGTCGGGCGTCACTGGCAAATCGTTGAAGCGGATGCCAATGGCGTCGGTGATGGCATTGGTCAACGCCGGCAGGAACGCGGCGAGCGAGCCTTCGCCCGCCTCTTTGGCGCCGAACGGCCCGTGCGGATCCATGCTCTCGACAATTCCAACCTCGATCGGCGGCGAGTCTTGGATGGTCGGCACGCGGTAATCGAGCATGTTGGCGGTGAGCATCAGCCCGTCGTGATAGGCGGCCTCTTCGCTCATGGCCTGGCCCATGCCCATCCAGACCGAGCCCTGCACCTGGCCTTCCACCGTCAAACGATTGAGCGCCTTGCCGCAATCATGCGCGACCCATACCTTGTCGACGTTGACGACGCCGGTCTCCTCGTCGACGCTGACCTCGACCACCTGCGCCGAATAGCTGTAGCCCATGGTGCCGCCGATAGCAGCGCCGCGATATTTCTTGCCGCCGTGCGATTCCGGAATGGTCGAATAATTGCCGGTGACTGTGATGGTGCCACTATCTTTCAGCGCCTCGGTCACCACCTCGTCGAAGGTGGCGCCCTTATCCTGCGCGCCGGCGCGGTAGAGTTCGCCCAGACATTCGATGTCCTCCGGCCGCGCATCCAGCCTGCGGGCGGCGGCGGCGGTGAGCAGGCTCTTGAGGTTGCGCGCGGCATCGAGCGCGGCGTTGCCGACCATGAAGGTGACGCGCGAGGAGTACGAGCCATTGTCCTTCGGCACCACTTCGCTGTCACCGGTGACCACGCGCACGCGCGCCAGATCGAGGCCGAGCACTTCGGCCACGGTCTGCGCCAGGATTGTCGTTGAGCCCTGCCCGATATCGGCGGCGCCTGACAGCACCACGATCGAGCCGTCGAAATCGAGCTTGATCTTGACGGTGGCGTGCGGCTCGCCGGTCCAGTTCACTGGCTTGGAGGCGCCGCTGATGTAATGTGAGCAGGCCATGCCCAAGCCTTTACTTACATTGCCTTTGCCCTTGCCGAGTTTGCCCTTGCGCTGCTTCCAGCCGCTTTGCTTCTCAACCCAGTCCATGCATTCCGGCAGGCCGTAGGAATTCACCATCAGGTCGTTGTCGGTAAAGGTCGGCGCACTCAGCAGATTGGCGCGCCGCACGACGAACGGGTCGAGTCCCAGTTCGAT
>DATISB010000063.1:0-2743 GCA_035469145.1 Pseudolabrys sp. | reverse complement strand
AGGCCTGAATGCAGGCGCGTACGAAGAAGCCCATGAAGCCGAGCTTTACGCCGTGCTTCTTCTCGAACAGCTCCTTGTATTGATTGCGTAAAGCCATCACCGCGCCCATGTCGACCTCGTTTAAGGTCGTCAGCATGGCGGCGGTATTCTGCGCGTCCTTCAGCCGGCGCGCGATGGTCTGGCGCAGCCGCGTCATGTGCACGCGCTCTTCGCGCGCGGCATCGTCGGCCGGCGATGGCGCGCGCATCTGCACCGCGGCGGCGGTGGCTGCGATCGGCGTTGGCTGGGCGGCGGCACGCTCGATCGCCGCCATCATATCGCCCTTGGTGATCTGGCCGTGCATGCCGGAGCCGGCGACCTTGGCGGCGTCAATGCCTCTTTCGGCCGCCATTTTGCGCACCGACGGCGGAAGTGGCATGTCGGCAGTCTTCGCGGCCGCGGGTGGAGCCGGCGCCGGTTTCGGCGTTTCGGGCGGCTTGGCAGCGGGCGGCGCGGCTTTGACGGGCGCGGCAGCGGCGCCCTCCTTGATCTGGCCGAGCAGCGCGGCGACGCCGACCGTGTCGCCGGTCTTGGCCGCGATATCGCCGAGCACGCCGGCGGCGGGTGCCGGCACCTCCAGCGTGACCTTATCGGTTTCCAGCTCGACCAGCGGCTCATCCACCACCACCGCGTCGCCCGGCTGCTTGAACCATTTACCGACGGTCGCTTCGGTGACCGATTCGCCGAGGGTGGGCACGCGGATGTCAGCCATGGTTCAACCTTTTCAATTCACGCGCCACGATATGTGCCTTACCCCAACGCCTCTTCCAGCAATTGCTTGAGCTGCGCGAGGTGCTTCGGCATCTGCCCGACCGCGGTCGAGGCGGAGGCCGGACGCCCGGCGTAGCGAAGGTTGCGATGCTTGGCGCCGATTTGGTTGAGGATCCATTGCAGGAACACGTCGATGAAGAACCAGGCGCCCATATTGCGCGGCTCCTCCTGACACCACACCATCTCCGCCTGTTTGAAACGTAACAACTCGGACAGCAGCGCCTTGGTCGGGAACGGATAAAGCTGCTCGACGCGCAAGAGATAAATGTCATCTAGCCCACGTTTCTCGCGCTCCTCGTAGAGGTCGTAATAGACCTTGCCCGTGCACATGATGACGCGGCGTATCTTATCGTCGGATACCAGCTTGATCTTTTCGTTCGGCAGCGCTTGCGCGTCATCCCACAGCAACCGGTGGAATGCGGTGCCGGCCGCCATGTCGTCGAGCTTCGAGATCGCGCGCTTGTGGCGCAGCAGGCTCTTCGGCGTCATCAGGATCAGCGGCTTGCGGATTTCGCGCTTCAATTGTCGGCGCAGGGCATGGAAGTAGTTTGCCGGCGTCGTGAGGTTCGCCACCTGCATGTTGTCTTCCGCGCACATCTGTAGGAAACGCTCGAGCCGGGCGCTTGAATGCTCCGGGCCCTGGCCCTCGTAGCCGTGCGGCAGCAGGCAGACCAGGCCGGACATACGCAGCCATTTGCGTTCGCCGGAGGAGATGAACTGGTCGAACACCACCTGCGCGCCGTTGGCGAAGTCGCCGAACTGCGCTTCCCACAGCGTCAACGCGTTCGGCTCGGCGGCGGAATAGCCGTATTCGAAGCCGAGCACGGCCTCTTCCGACAGGCTCGAGTTGAGCACCTCGAAGCGCGCCTGACCCTCGCCCAGATGGTTGCACGGCGTGTGACGTTCCTCGGTCTGCTGATCGAACAGCACCGAATGGCGCTGCGAGAAGGTGCCACGCTCGCTGTCCTGGCCGGACAGGCGAACGGGATGGCCTTCCTTGAGCAGGGTGCTGAAGCCGAGCGCCTCGGCGGTAGACCAATCGATGCCCTCGCCCGACTCGATCGCCTTGGCGCGATGATCGAGGAAGCGCTGGACGGTCTTATGGACGTGGAAGCCTTGCGGGACGCTAGTGATCTTCTTGCCGATGTCGCGCAGTTCGGCGATATCGACGCCAGTATTGCCGCGGCGTGGATCTTCGACTCCGCGGGCGGCCTTGAGCCCCGACCAGCGGCCGTCGAGCCAGTCGGCCTTGTTCGGCTTATAGCCCAGGGCTGCCTCGAATTCGGCATCGAGATGGGCGCGCCAGTCAGCCTTCATCTTCTCGACTTCGCCGGCGCTGACGACTCCTTCGGCGATGAGCTTCTTGCTGTAGATTTCCAGCGTGGTCGGATGCGAACGGATTTTCTGGTACATCAACGGCTGGGTGAACGAAGGCTCGTCGCCTTCGTTGTGGCCGAAACGCCGGTAGCAGAACATGTCAATGACCACCGGCCGCTGGAATTTCTGTCGGTATTCGGTCGCCACCTTGGCCGCGAACACCACCGCTTCCGGATCGTCGCCGTTGACGTGGAAGATCAGCGCCTCGATCATCTTGGCGACGTCGGACGGATAGGGTGACGAGCGCGAGTAGCGCGGATAAGTGGTGAAGCCGATCTGGTTGTTGACGATGAAATGGATCGAGCCGCCGACGCGGTAGCCCTTCAGGTCCGACAGGCCGAAGCATTCCGCCACCACGCCCTGGCCGGCGAAGGCGGCGTCGCCGTGCATCAAGAGCGGCAGCACGACGCGGCGGTCGTCCGGAGCAACCTTGTGCTGGTCCTGCTTGGCGCGCACCTTGCCGAGCGTCACCGGATCGACGATCTCCAAATGCGACGGGTTGGCGGTGAGCGACAAATGCACCTTGTTGTTGTCGAATTCGCGGTCCGATGAGGCG